>JACROU010000035.1:0-43187 GCA_016214265.1 Candidatus Omnitrophota bacterium | reverse complement strand
GTTCCTTCAACGAAAAATCAATCAGCACAAAATCGATATTGATCGTTTGCTTGAATCCGTCAATCACAGCCGCTTTCACATCGTCAAACAACTCAAAGAAAACCTGATCCGGCTCTTTGAGCAGACTCAAATCAATACTGCCCTGATGCAGCATGTAATCGGCCGCACGCTTTTGCGCAGCACCGGCGAGTTTATTCTTCCCCAGCATGATATCGTCGCGAACCGGAGACTCAAAACAAAGAGCTCCTGGAGATTCACTTCCCTGAACACTCATCGCCACTTTTTTTCCTCGCGCTTTAAGCCCTGTCACGAGCGCTGTGTGAATGAGACGGTAAGATTTAGTGGTGGAAGCAAAATCAGGATATTCCTGAATCGGCACAACAAGCGAATACGTTAAATCCTCTCCATGAAAAACAGCTCCGCCGCCGGTGATTCTACGGCAAATTTCGTATCCTTGTTTTTTATAATTATCAAGTCCGACAAGCTCTTTGATTTTTTGGCCATAGCCGATCGTAACGGTCTTCCGGTAAAACCCGTAAATCCGAAGTACCGGAAATTTCTGTTGCTTGGCAACCGCCTGATTGAGCAGCACTTCATCGACGGCCATATTATAGCCGCCTTCATTGAACCCGGAATCCAGAAATCCCCAGCAATTTTTCTTATTCAACATGAACGGGCACTCCGACAGGCTGATTCTGTAGATGGAGATGTTCCGCGGCTTGATAATCTTTAAAAGTAAGAACGGGCTGGCGCGCGGCCAACACGTCGTCCGGCCGCGAAATAATCAGCGTAAACGGAGCTTGCCGGAGCCGATCCGGGAAATCCACGGCTTCATCCGCAATCACATTCATCGCGTCGACAAATTTATCGAGCGTTTCCTTCGACTCCGATTCCGTCGGCTCAATCATCATCGCCTCGGGAACAATGAGCGGAAAATAAATCGTCGGAGCGTGAAATCCGAAATCGAGCAAGCGTTTGGCAATATCTGTCGCGTGCACACCCAAATCATTCTGCTTCACCGCCTGAGCCACAAATTCGTGCATACAGAATTCAGCATGCGGAACCACAAAATGTTTTTCGACCTTTTTCTTCACGTAATTGGCATTCAAAATAGCGTCACGGCTAGTCTGATTAAGTCCTTCGCGGCCGTGCCTGCGAATAAACGTGTAGGCGCGAATCAGCATGCCGAAATTTCCGTAAAAGGACCTCAGGCGTCCGATACTTTGCGGTATATCGTAATTCAGAACGTATTTTCCGTCCTTTTTATCCACCAGCGGTGCGGGCAGAAACGGAACGAGCCTCTCTTTCACACCAACAGGACCAGCGCCGGGCCCGCCTCCTCCGTGAGGGGTCGAGAACGTCTTATGTAGATTCAAATGGACAATATCAAACCCCATGTCCCCGGGCCGGGCTAGTCCTAAAAGCGCGTTCATGTTGGCGCCGTCGTAATACAGCAGTCCGCCGGCGTCATGCACCGCTTTTTGGATCTGTTGAATTTCATCTTCAAAAAGTCCGAGTGTGTTCGGATTGGTCAGCATCAAACAGGCGGTTTCAGGTCCCACCAGTTTTTTAAGCTCAGCAAGATTCACGCGTCCGCGCTCATCGGATTTGACAGTGACGACGCTAAAGCCAAAAAGCGCGGCACTGGCAGGATTAGTTCCGTGACTGGAATCTGGAACGATCACCTGCGTGCGTTTGAAATCTTTCCGGGAATCGTGATACGCCTTCACCAGCATCATGCCGGCGAGCTCACCGTGAGCCCCGGCAGCAGGCTGTAACGTGAACCGGTCCATCCCGGTAATCTCTTTCAAAGCGCCTTCCAAATCGAACATGAGATTAAGCGCACCCTGAATCGTCTCTTCGGGTTGATAGGGGTGCAGTTGCGCGAATCCTTCGAAACGGGCCACATCTTCATTCAATTTCGGATTGTATTTCATCGTACAGCTGCCGAGCGGATAAAAATTGGTGTCGACGGAAAAATTTTTCTGCGACAGCGTCACGAAATGGCGAACAATTTCCGGCTCACTGACGGAAGGAAGTTCGGCGGATTGTTTGCGAAGCAAATTCGGCTCCACCAGTGCTTTCACATCCAAGTCGCTGAAGTGTTTTTCGGGAATACTGAAGCCCCGTTTCCCAGGTCTGCTTTTTTCAAAAATAAGCGATACGTTCTGGTTCATGAGACGGCCCTCATCGCATCGATAAACCGGTCCAGCTCGGCTTTCGTTTTGGTTTCAGTAGCACAAACCAGAAGCGAATCTTTCAATTCGGGATAAAATTCCCCGAGCTCCAATCCGGCAAAAATATTTTGCGCTTGAAGTTTTTGAACAATTTCAGTCGGAGATTTCTTTGCGCTCTTCAAAACAAACTCATTAAAAACCGAGCCCTTGAATGGCACTTCAAATCCTTTGATTTTGGCCAATTGCTCACGCAAGTAAACCGAAGATCGGACGTTATACTCAGCCACTTTTCGCAAGCCTTCTTTCCCCATCGCAGCCAGATAAACGCTCGCGGCCAAAGCCAGAAGCGCGTGATTCGTGCAAATATTCGATCCCGCTTTCTCGCGGCGAATATGCTGTTCCCGGGCCTGCAACGTCAGCGCGAAACACCGGTGCCCGTTCCGGTCCTTGGTCATGCCAACCAGCCGACCTGGAATCTTTCGCAGCAATTCTTTTTTCACGGCGAAAAATCCGAGGCCCGGTCCGCCGAGCGACATCGGAATTCCCAAGCTCTGTCCTTCACCGACAGCAATATCCGCTCCCCATTCCCCCGGTGATTTGAATAGCCCCAGCGAAAGCGGATTCACCGACATAATAAAAAGCGCGCCAGCATCATGAACTTTTTTGGCGACGCCCTCGAAGTCTTCTACCAAACCCAAAAAGTTCGGGCTGGCCACAATCAAAGCCGCGACATCGTCCTTCAGTAGACTCACGAGCGCCGCTTGATCCAGTTTTCCCGCAGCATCAAAAGGTACGTCGACAATGTCAAAGTGAGATCCAAAGCAGTAAGTGCGAATGGTTTCGCGATATTCCGGATGAAGCGTGCGGGCTACCAAAACTTTGTTACGCCCTGTGTGACGCAGCGCCAAAAGCGCGGCTTCAGCCGTCGCGGAAGCGCCGTCGTAATTGGACGCGTTGGAGATATCCATGCCGGTCAATTCGGCGATCATGCTTTGATATTCAAAAATAGTTTGAAGGGTGCCCTGCGACGCCTCGGCTTGATACGGCGTGTAGGCCGTGTAAAACTCGCTCCGGGAAATCACGTGATTGATGATGCTCGGAATAAAATGCTCGTAATAACCGCCGCCTAAAAATGAAAGCGCCTGGGCCGTTGATTGATTCCCGGCGGACAGTTCACGCAATTCGCGTGTTAAATCGAGTTCGTTGGTTCCGGACGGCAGATTCAGATCTTTGAGCCGGAGTTTTTCAGGAATGACTCGAATAAGATCCTCGAAGTTTTTAACCCCGAGGTCAGCGAGCATTTCCTGGCGATCGGTTTCAGTAAGTGGGAGATAATTCACTTATTTCGCTCCCTGGGCCAGCATTTCTTCGTAGCCAGCCGCTGGCATCAGATTGTTCAATTCATTCACATTACTCGGCGTAATGGCAAAAAACCAGCCATCCCCGTAAGGGTCTCTGTTGATCAGGGCTGGATCGCTTTCCAGTTTCTTGTTGATCTCCACGATTTTACCGGAAATGGGCGCGTAAATATCAAAAGCGGCCTTAACCGACTCCACAATGCAGCACGCTACGCCCTGCTTCACTTCCTGTCCAATTTTAGGAAGTTCGACATACACCACGTCGGAAAGTTCGTGCTGCGCGTATTCCGTAATGCCGACAACAATTTTGGCCCCATCCTGACGGCCCCATTCATGAGATTTTGTATATTTCAAATTTGATGGAAAATTCATTTTATTGTCCTTTTTTGTAGAAGGGTGTTTTGACGATTTTAGCTTTTTGCGCCTGATCGCGAATCATGATTTCAATTTCATTTCCTTCTTTGGCGAAATCTGATTGAATCAACGCAAGACCGATATTCTTTTTCAACGATGGGGCAAACGAACCGCTGGTAACTTCTCCGATTTCTTTGCCTTTCGAACAAACCTTATAATGCTCCCGGGCAAGTCCTCGATCGACCATTTCAAACCCAACAAGCTTGCGCACGACACCGGATTGTTTCTCGCGATCGAGCCGCGCTTTACCGATAAAATCTTTTTTCTCGAAATCAATCGTCCAGGTCAGTCCGCATTCAAGCGGCGTGATCGTCGCGTTCATATCATGGCCGTGGAGCAGTAGCCGCGCCTCAAGACGCAACGTATCGCGAGCGCCAAATCCAATCGGTTTCATGCCAAGCGACTCTCCCGCTTTTTTCAGCGCAAGATAAAGTGGCTCAGCAATGCCGCAATCATAAAAAATTTCAAATCCATCTTCACCCGTGTAGCCGGTCCGCGACACAATCACTTCCCGTCCTTCAAACGGAACGGGCAAAATTGTGAACGAAGAAATGCCGGCAGCTTTGGTGCCAAAAACTTTCTCGATTACTTTTGAACTGTTTGGCCCCTGAACAGCCTGAATGCCACGTTCGGGGCTCAGGTTGATCACTTCCACTCCGGCCGGAGCTTTTGATTTCATCCAAGCAAAGTCGACAGCAACATTGCCGGCATTTACGATAACTAGGAAATGCTCTTCTGAAATTTCATACACGATCAGGTCATCAATAATTCCAGCCTGTTCATTAAGCATCGGGCTGTAAACAGCTTTGAGAGGGGTTAATTTCGAGACTTTATTGGTGACTAGCCAGTCGAGGAATTTTCTGGCTTCTTTGCCGCGAACGCGAAACTCCCCCATGTGGGAAATATCAAAAAGCCCGACATTTTTTCGGACAGCATCGTGTTCGTCGATAATGCTGGTGAAATAGACGGGAACTTCCCAGCCGGCAAATTGAATGAAACGGGCACCGGCTTGCTCGTAGAAGCGGTGTAACGGGAGTCTTTTGACTTCGGATTTGAGATCTGCCATCGTCATATCAGTTAAAGGTCCAGTTATAAATCAAATGGGGGGGAAAGAACGGGCATTATAACAAAAGCGCTCAAAAATACAGCTTAAAAACAGAAGGTAGCCGCTACCTTCCGTTGCCTACAGCTGTTAAAAGTACTCGTGGAACCAGTCTTTGGCTTTTTTAATTGCCGAGGCAATCGCTCCCTCGCCCTGATACCGCTCCGCTTCCTTTTTATTTTCTTCGGATAAAAAACGGAGTGTCCCCAAAAAAGAAGCGTACTCGGGCCGAATCAGATGATTTTCTTTCGTGCGAATTCGAAGCGGCTGCGCCAGACGAACTGGTTTTTTCAGTTCATCCTGAAGCCGTTCCAGAAATCCATCCATCCGAGCCCCGCCTCCTGTGATCACAATGCGCTCAATCGCCGTCTCTACCTTCTCGATTCGATCAATCTCCAGACGAATCAGCTCCAAAAAATCTTTCATCCCATCATTCAAGAGCGGATACAAATCTTTCAATTTCATATCCCGGGTTGTCTGCGTCACAACGCCGCCGGACCGGGGAATAATTTCATCATGAAATTCCCGCTCAGACTGGACAGACCCAAACACCTCTTTCACACGGCGCGCTTCCTTTTCAGTCATCCCGAGACTTTGCACCACACGCTGAGTCCAATTTTCCCCACCAAATGTGAGCCAAGATGAACGTCGCACCCGCTCATCGCGGATATAAACCAAACTCGTCAATTTTCCGCCGACATCTAAAAACAACGTACTTCCTTTAAACTCTTCGGGCCCCAGCAAGCCAAACGTGCCCGCGACTCCCTTCGGAATGATATTCGTAATTCGCAGGCCATTTTGCTTGAATACCTGCTGAAGTTTTTTGTACACATCCACCGACAAAGTCCCGAGCAGTAAATCCACTCCGAGACGCGTTCCGTCAAGCCCCACGGGATTACGGATTCCGGAAAGATCGTTGACAATAAACCCTTGTGCTACGGAAAGAATCAAATGCTCGTTCATCGGAAGGGTCGCTACTTCGCGAGTTTGATCAATGACCTCATTGACGTCGGAAGAATAAATGCGTTTTTGCTTTTGGAAATAAAGCGAGCTGGAAAGAGAATAGGTATTTGAAAACGCGCTTTCAATCACGAGATAAAGCGGATATTTCATGAATTCCGAAAAGGAACCCAATTCACTGGAAAGACGGCGAATGTCATGCACCGCTTTCTCGCCGTCCACCACATTCCCTTTCTCGAATCCGGAGGGTTGAATCTCGTGAAATTCAACGACGTCAAAAAACGACTCGTCGATTTGCTTCACCTTAACCGCGGAAAGCTTGGTGGAGCCGATATAAAATATAAACAGTGGGGTCGATTTTGGCATTAGAGTTTCAGTCGTTGATCCTCTTTCATTTTCACAACAACATCCTGATACTGGAGATCTAGGTATTCAATTTTTGAGCGCTCGTCGGATTGTAGAAGATTTTTTAGGCCGCGTAATTTTTTCAAATTTTTTACGTACGATTTACCTAGCCGCACCTCGAAACCTCCGGTCAAATAAACAGTGAAATTCCCGAGATGATCAACCAGCATAGTCTCAATTCTCTCACCGGCCAGTTCGCTTTCCTGAATAACGTATTGATAGAGTGCCTTGAACGCATCCAGATTTTTCGTCCGGTACTGATCCCCAATTCCAACCGGCCTCTTCGGAACACTACCGTCATCAATCAATACAAGTCCCTTAAGTGGGCTCACATCCGACTTAGGGAGAATAATACCTTGATCATCAATGGCAAAATAGCGCCCCTGTCCACGCGGCCGGACCTGAAAGACTTCAAAACGCCTCACGACATCAATTTCGATGGTGTTGGGAAGTGCGCGTTTAACATCAACACGTTTTATCTGAGGATTTTTTTCAATACTTTTTGAAATTCTATCTAGATCAATAGCCAGTAGATTCTCCCCAAGTTTAAGTCCGCTGATTTTCTCGACTTCCTTGGAAGTAAAAGGAAGGTCACTTTTTACCCGTATCACATCCAGACGAAAATAGGGATCGGCATATAAATATTTCTGAATGCCGTGATACATGCCTCCGATTAACAATCCGGCCAATAACACAGGCAGAAATTTTGAGATAAAATAAAGCCCGATACCGAACGCATGAATAAAATTGCTGATGTGGGCATGCCAGTTAATTTTGAGTCCGCTGCTTCCGCGTTTACTTTTTTTTGCCATGAGCAAGACACCGTTCCTTTGCAAATTGAATCAATGTTGAACACAAGTCGCCAAAATCAATCCCGATAACTTTTGCCGCTTTGGGAAGCAAGCTGGTTTCTGTAAACCCGGGAATTGTATTGACCTCTAACACAAACGGATTGTCATTTTGGTCCAGCATAAAATCGACACGCGAAAAATCCCGAAGATCCAGCGCGCGAAATGCTTGCAGAGCGATTTTCTGCAATTCTCCGGTCGTTTCCTGTTTTATCGGCGCGGGAACCAGATATTCTGTCATGCCCTTCGTATATTTCGCGGTGTAATCGTAAAATTCGCGCTTGGGCCTGAGCTCAATCACCGGCAGCGCTTTGTTGCCCAAAATACCGACAGTCAGTTCTCGCCCTAAAACAGCCTCTTCGGCCAAAAGCGAATCATACTCTTCGAACTCTTGAGGTGCAACGGCGGACATCTCCTCAAAACTTTTTATTTTTTTCACACCAATACTCGAACCTTCATCCACCGGTTTAATAAAAACGGGAAATCGCAGAGCGGCAATTTGATCTTTCCAATTCATCGCCGTAATCATTGCGTAACGAGGAGTCGGAATTCCTTTTTCGACAAAGATTTTTTTTGACTCTAGTTTGTTAAACGCTTTAAGACTGCCCTCAGGGCTTGAACCGATGTAGGGGATATCAAGTTCTTCCAACAGTGTCTGAATAAAACCATCCTCTCCACCGCGGCCATGCAGGGTAATAAAAGCCAAAGCGATTTCAGAAGATTTGATTTTGTTTGCAATTTCCCGCCTCGCGCCCTGAATATCCAAGGGAAGAACGTTAAATTCTTTTTGCCTGAGTGCAGTCAGCACTGCTTCTCCGGACTTTAAGGAAATAGAACGCTCGCTCGAATTCCCACCCATCAGTACGCCGATTTTGCCGGCGAATCCGTTAACCTGCGACATAACGAATTTCCTCCTCCAGCATCACGCCAAATTGCTCTTTCACCTTACCTTTCGCATGCTGTATAAGAGCCAGCATATTTTCACAGGTCGCATGACCAGTATTGATAAAAAAGTTAGCGTGTCGTTCGGAAATCTGAGCATCTCCAATTTTGAAACCTTTTAATCCGGCTTTGTCGATCAGTTGCCCGCTTGACATCCCTGCTCCGGCAGGATTTTTAAAAACAGAGCCGGCGCTCGGGTGTTGAAGATCCTGAATTTCAGAGCGGTAACGGTAATTCTCATAGACTTCTTTCTGCACTTCCGCCTTATTTTTTCTTTCGAATTTCAACTTGGCCTTTAATACAATGAATTGTCTGAGACTGGTGTCACGATAATTCCAAAGGATTTCCTCATGTTTTAACTTCTTGACTTGCCCATCTCGGGTGAGAACCATAACTTCTTCTACAAAATGTTTCATTTCATTTTTCTGGCCCTTCAGACGGC
This sequence comes from Candidatus Omnitrophota bacterium, assembly GCA_016214265.1. Taxonomy (GTDB): domain Bacteria; phylum Omnitrophota; class Omnitrophia; order Omnitrophales; family JACROU01; genus JACROU01. The sequence continues at coordinate 34,539 of JACROU010000035.1, read as the reverse complement.
TAAATCCCGCATTCTGTACGCAAGCGCCGCCAACACTTCCGGGGATGGACGAGAGAAATTCCAGACCTCCAAGATCCAACTCAGCGCATTTTTGAACAAGAATATGATTCGGCATACCCGCGGACACTTCAACACAGTTACCGTCCACTTTTAGATACTCCTTTTCAAAATGGAGCATATTGATGACAATACCAAAAAACCCCTCATCGGAGAATAGCATGTTGCTTCCCCGTCCGATAACGCAGATCGGAAGATGTTGATCCCGCGCATAGTCAAGAATTCCGGCCAATTCGTCTATATTTTTGGGCCAGGCCATAAAAACAGCGTTGCCGCCAATGCGCCAGCTTGTGTGTTTTGATAAAGATTCGTCAGGCTCAAGCCCGATCTTCAACCCGCCCAGCAAAGTCATTTGCCAAATCTCCTATATCTCCCGCGCCCAAAAAGGCGACGAGTTCATAATTTTGCGAATCTCGAAGCAGAAAATCGATAATTTGATTTCGCGGCATCATCTGAACGTTCGGATGTTTCGAGGCCTTCACTTCCGTATAAATCAAATTGGCGTCGACTTCGGAAATCGACTTTTCACCCGCAGAATAGACATCCGTCAGAATCACTTGCTCGGCCAAGTCAAACGCAGCGCCAAACGCTTTGGCCAGATATTTCGTACGCGTAAACCGGTGTGGTTGAAAAATCACGCACATTTTCCGGCCCAACCGCTTAATCGCTGCAAGCGATGCCAGAACCTCGGTCGGATGATGTGCGTAATCGTCAATCACCATGAGTTTCGGTGAATTGAATTTGACTTCCAGCCGGCGCGACGTTCCTTGAAATTTCAGGATCGCTTTGCGCAGGCGGTTGATATCGTAGCCCAGCGAGTACAAAAGAGCGATGGATCCCAGCGAATTCAGCACATTGTGACGGCCCGGAATGGCCAACGTGATATCCGTCAGAAATTTCCCCTGATGAAACATCCTAAAGGAAATCTGAAAGCCATCTTGGACGATAGATTCCGCATAAAAATCCGCCTCTTTTGAAAACCCGTACGAAATCTTCAAGCGATTGATGTTTTTCATCATCGCGCGGAGTTTATCATCCTCGTATGAATACACCACAGATCCGGCTTCGTGTGTTTTTTGGGCCAGCGACTCAAAACTCTCGATGAGACGCTCCAGAGTTTGATAATAATCCATGTGATCGTCATCCAGGTTTGTCATCACGGAATACGTGGGCGTGTAATAAGCCTGAGTGCCGTCGCTTTCATCCACCTCAGCGACAAAAATCCGCCGGTCGCCCAAAATCACATTATCTCCGGCATTGAGCATTTTACTCCCCACCAGGCAGGTAGGATTCGCGCCCAGTTCACTCAACAGAAATGAAATCATCGCGGACGTTGTCGTCTTGCCGTGAGTTCCAGTGACCGCAATCGATGTGTGGCGATTTAAAATAAAACTCAAAATATGCGCGCGGTGAAAAAGCGGGACATTAAACCGGCGCGCTGCAATCATTTCTGGGTGGTTCTCGGAAATCGCAGAGGAATAAATCACAAAATCAATTCCCGCCAAATCAGGCTCTTTTTGATTAAATGTAATCTTCACGCCCTTTTCAATCAGCGAATCCAGATATGGACTTTGCTTGGCGTCGGACCCGGTCACGTGATGTCCTAAATGCACCAGCACTTTGGCCAATGCGCTCATCCCCACGCCGCCGATTCCGGTCAGATAAATGTTCTTGGGTGAAATAAACAAGCCTTCCAAATATTGTTTCTCCTCGTCAGTTAGCAGTCTCAAGACGAACCTCCGTGTTCGCTGAAAAGTTAATTTTGTCGTTAATCAAACTCATTGCCACACGCGTCAAATTCTGACCGTCATCAACCTTCAAAATATGGCGAATCCTCGAGCGCACATGGGCCAGATCCTCAGGGTGATTCATGATTGACGTTAATTTATCGGCCAATTCCTGCGGCGCAGCAGTCCGCTGGTCCAGAATCCAGGAATTTCCCGCCTGCGTCAGCGCTTGCGCATTTTGATATTGATGAGAACCGGCATACGGATACGGAACCAAAATCGCCGGCAGTTGAAATAACACACTTTCAAATAAAGTTCCCGCACCACTTCGCGAAATTAACAGATCTGTCTGGCGGTATAGTTTGCCCATTTCGTTGGAAAAAGATATAACAGAAGCCTCGACACCAAGATTCTTGTATTTCTCACGCACCGATTCAAGATCCTTTGCCCCGGTCAGATGAACAATTTGAATCTTTTTTACAAGTTCCCGGGAAAGCAACGCGACCCCTTCCGTAACCAACCGGTTCAGCTCATGAGCTCCCTGCGAGCCCCCGAGCACCAAAATATGAAAATGATTATTATCGTTCTCCCGTTTTGCCTGCGCCGCGTAAAACAGATCATTCCGGAGAATATTTCCCGTATGAACAAATTTTTCGGGGAACCGCTCATCTCGCGTATCTGAAAAACTAACCGCGATTTTCGAAACGTAAGGCGCCAGCATGTGGTTGGCCTTTCCCATTTCAGCATTTTGCTCGTGAATCAGGGTGGGAATTTTCCACTTTCGAGCAGAAATAATTAACGGAAACGAAAGGTAACTTCCGAAGCCAACAACTAATTTTGGACGCAGCATCTTTAACAATTTCCGAGATTGAAAAAAAGCCTTCACGAAAGAAAACGCAAATTGAAAAACCTTCGGAGTAAACAATCCTTTCCACGGAAAGGCAGGAAGATAGTGAAAATATTTGGAATTACTTGACTCTTCTTCCAGCAAATCTCCGGATGTTCTCTGACTCAGAACATAATGAACTTCTGCCTGAGGATATTCATGCTTCAGCGCTTGAGCAAATGTTTTTGCCGGAAAAAAATGCCCGCCCGTCCTGCCGGTCACGATCAGTATTTTCATGTTTGCTCGTACACTTCCCGTTTCATATATTCTTTGTCGATGGCCAGCAAAAGCCCGATCGCCGCCATGTTGCCGATTATGGCAGAACCTCCGTAACTGATAAACGGAAGCGGTAATCCTTTTGTCGGAATCATTCCTGTCGTCACCAGCATGTTGATAATCGCTTGAAACGCAATAATCGATACCGTCGCAAATGCCAACAATTGCCGGAAGGGATCATCCTGCACACGCTTGGCAATTCTGAGCCCTTGAAGAACCAAAAAAACAAACACCAAAAGCACAAACAAAGTTCCGGCAAGGCCAGTTTCTTCCCCGATAATCGAAAAAATAAAATCCGTATAACTCTGCGGAAGGTAAAATAGTTTTTGCACGCTCTCACCCAGTCCCACTCCAGTCAATCCGCCAAGAGCGAATGCCAGAAACGATTGAATAATCTGGAATCCGGTTCCAAGCGGATCAGCCCAGGGATTTAAAAAAGCCAGAATGCGCGCCATCCGGTATGAGGAATGAAACACGGCCATGGCGAATATGGGTAATGCCGCCAAAAAGACTGCTCCGACATATCGAAGAGGAATACCGCTCAAAAAAAGCAGAATCGACGAAAGTAGAAAAATAAAAACAACGGAACCGAGATCGGGCTGAAGAATTGTCACTCCAAAAAGCAGGAGCAACATCAATCCGGGCACTAAATAAACCACGAGCGATCCGGATTGAATCCATTTCATTTTTCGGGACAGATAATCAGAAAGATAAATAGCAACTGCAAGCTTGGCGAATTCCACAGGCTGAAAATTAAAACCGGGAAAACCAATCCAGCGGCGTGCACCTCCACCTGACTTTCCGATGACCGGCATAAAAACTAAAATCAAAAAAAAGATTGAGAGCAGTAAAATTACTCGGGAATGTTTTTGAATCCAGTTTAAATTAATTGAAGAAGCCGCAAGCAGCGCCGAAAAACCAAGAACGAGATACACGATTTGGCGTTTCAAAAAATACAGACTATCATCCATATATTTATCTGCAAACACAGCACTTGCGCTAAAAATCATAATCGTTCCAACCGCATTTAGAACCAGCGTCGCAATAAAAACTGCGTTCCCTTCTTTACTAAGCGACATGGACTTCACTCCCCGCCAGAACTCCTTCTTTGAACTTTCGTCCACGGTCCTCATAATTTTTGAACATGTCAAAGCTGGCACACCCGGGAGAAAAGAGCACAACGTCCCCCCGTTGAGCCGCAAGCTTGGCACGGGAAAGCACATCCGCCAGATCAGCTGCAATTTCATACGGTGCAGCAGGCCCTAGATCTTCGCGCATGAGTTCTTTGCACTCACCAAAAATAATCAAGTGCTTCACTTTATGACTGACCAGAGGCCGCAGAGCATCGAAATGGTTTCCTTTGTTCTTCCCGCCAACAATCAAAATGACTTTTTGTTTTTGTCGCTCAAGCGCGTAAGTAAGCGATGCGGGATTCGTTGATTTCGAATCATTGATGTAAATCACACCGTCGGTTTTTCCAGGATCTATAAACTGCTCAAGCCGATGTTCAATCGGCGGAGCACTTTTTAAAAACGCTTCGCCGGCTGCACGGTCAAAACCGTACACATCACAAAGCGCAAGCACGGCATCCCAATTTGGATTTTCCGCACCGGGCGACTCGTTAAAGAAAAATACGCGGGAATGAATTTGTGGAATCGATTTTTGAATCACTGAATCGCGGAAATTTAAAATAGCAGCGTCATCCGTTTTCTGATTCTCAAAAATCCTGAGCTTGGCGGCCAGATATTTCTCAAAATTCCCGTGCCAATCGATATGATCAGGCTCCACATTCAGAAGAAATGCGACTTTCGGCCGGAATAATTCCGTCGTCTCGAGCTGAAAAGAACTTACCTCAATCACCGCGGTACCTGTCACGTTGTCTTTACGGATTTCTCCGATAACCGAATTGCCAATATTCCCGCATGAAAACGATTTTTTTCCGAAATGCTGAAGCAGCCCGGCGGACAGTGTTGTTGTCGTTGTCTTCCCGTTCGTTCCAGTGATAGCAACGACGTCCCCTTGAAAAAAACGGAATGCCAATTCAATTTCGCTGATGGTTTTATGGTGCCTCTGTCGAAGCGTCTGCATGAGTTCGGTATGTGGGGCTATGCCGGGAGAAACCACTGAAAATTGAGACTCGAGAATTTGAGCATAGTCATGCGTCCCGATATCGCATCGAATACCAAGCGCCTCAAGCTCACTTTTCTTTTGCAGGAAATCTTCTTTCTCGGCCAATTCGCTGACATAAACCTCCGCACCATGCTCTTTCAAAAATAGTGCGGACTCGAACCCCGATTTGCCAAGTCCAAGCACTGATACTTTTTTTCCGGAGAAAATTTCCATAACGGTTCCTCTTCTTTGTCATTCTGGGCTTGACCCGGGATCCACTATCTTTAATATCTTATCTTGAAATAGCAAAGGAACTGGATTCCTGCTTTCGCGGGAATGATAAACTATCTACTGAATCTTCAGCGTGCTAAGTCCGACGATCGATAGAATAAAGGCAATAATCCACAGCCGCACAGTGACTTTTGATTCGGGCCATCCCAAAAGCTGGAGATGATGATGGAATGGCGACATTTTAAAAATTCGTTTTTTGAATAGCTTGAATGATGCAACCTGCAGAATCACCGATAGCGCTTCCCAAACAAAAACGCCCCCCACGATGACAAGCAGCAATTCTTTTTTAATAAAAATTGCGACTGCGCCCAAAACGCCGCCGAGCGAAAGCGATCCCCTTAAAAAAAGGAATGTAAATTTGGTGATCGAACGACGTATCGAAGAAAAGATAAAACCCGAGAAACGTTCCTAAAATCAGCTGTCCACTTAGCTTGGTGAAAGACGCGAGCCCCTTCGAACTTTTTGAACGGATTTTCAGATAATCATCCAAAAAACCGACTCCACCAAACCAAAGCAGAACGAGGAGTGACAAGAGGGTATATTTATTTGAAAAATTGCCCCACAAAATCATCGAGATGGTAATCGCGGCGATCAGAATAATTCCGCCCATCGTCGGCACACTACCCTTACCTTCATAAAATTTGTGAATTTGCTCGGCATGCTCACGTTTGTTGCAGGCCGTCACGCTTAATTGACGGAGCCACTCAATCATGCGTGGACCAAGCCATAGCGACAACATAAATGCTGTTACCGCGGCCGCTCCGGAACGGAACGTGATGTACTTGAAAATATTGAAAATGATTGAATATTCTCTTAATGGATATAAGAGGGCATAAAACATTGAATGATTTCCTCGAGTTTCATGGAGCGAGAGCCTTTAAAAAGCACCAAATCACCTGATTTCAAAAATACTTTCAAAAATTCTTTCGCCTCTTCATTATTATCAAATCCATAAGTAACAGGCCGTCGGTCAAGCACACCGTGAAGTCCCGCTAGAAATTCTCTCATCAGCGGACCAACTGTCACGACAACGTCAATATTTTTGTGGGCAGCTCCTTCACCCAGGCTGCGGTGAAATTCTTTTTTACGCTCGCCCAGCTCAAGCATATCCGCCGCGACCAGTACCTTTCGCCCATCCGCTTTCATTCCTTCGAAAGATTCGATCGCCAGCCGGAGCGATGTCGGATTAGAGTTGTATGCGTCGTCAACAATACGTACGCCTTGCGGCGAAGTCATCAACTGAAAACGGGATTTAGGCAGCTCAAGGGTTTCTAAAATTTCAGCGAGCTTCCCCATTTTAAGTCCCATTGAGGCGGCAAGCGCGATGGCCCCAAGCGCGTTCATCACATTAAACTGTCCCCGCGTTTCAATGCAAAAATTGTGTTTTCCGTTCACCACAAATTCCATTCCCGTAGCATAAGGCTTCGTTTGGGTGAGTGCAAAATCACAATCCGATGAAATACCGAAAGTAACCCGCCGACCTTTCCCCTTTTTTACAAGTTCGAGCAATCGATTATCATCACCGTTAACGGCAACGGTTCCCCCGCGCGAAATAATTTTTCCCGCCAACTCCAGTTTAGTATGATAAATATTTTCGAGGCTCCCAAATCCCTCAAGATGGCAGGGGTACACATTCGTGATAATACCCCAATCCGGTTTCAAAATCTCACAAAGTTCCCCGATTTCTCCGGGATAACTCGCGCCCAACTCAGCAAGCAGAGCGTCATGCGAGCCGTCCAATTTCAGAAGCGTAAGCGGTAATCCGATGTAATTATTCTGATTGCCTTCGCTCGCAAGCAAATTCCAGCGAGATTTCAAAAATGCCCGCGTAATTTCTTTTGTAGTGGTCTTTCCGGAACTTCCAGTAATCCCTACCACGAGACCTTTAAAATCATCCCGCACGGAAGTAGCCAGCTTCTGAAGTGCTTTCGTAGTATCCGATACCACGATGAGATTGTGCGTATTCTCTAGTTTCTCGGCAGCAAAAAATTGGGAGTCAACCACAAAAGCGAGCGCCCCACGCCCGATTGCCTGAGAAAGAAATTGATGACCATCCAGCTTTTTTCCCCGAAGGGCGACAAAAACATTTCCGGACGCAAGCGTACGAGTGTCGATAGAAATGCCCGTCAATACATCACCGCCGTCTCGAAGATTTTTAACTTTTCCGCCTAAACGCCGAGCAAGTTCCGGGAGACTGAAGGTTCTTTGTGCGTTTTGAATTCCTTGATCCACTGCTGTATTTCCTCCTGATCTGAAAAATGAAACTTTTGTTTTCCGATAATCTGATAATTCTCATGCCCTTTTCCCAGAATAAGAACCGTATCTTCCGGACGGGCAATATCGAGTGCATGACGAATGGCCTCACTCCTGGACTCAATCACATCGAGCGAGCTCGTCACCGACGCATGATTTAGGCCAACTAAAATTTCACGGATAATTTCTTTGGGATCTTCCTCACGCGGATTGTCTGAAGTCACAATCATGTGATCTGAAAACTCACCGGCGATGCGGCCCATTTTGGAACGTTTATCCCTGTCCCGATTTCCGCCGCAGCCAAACACACTCACAATTCGGCCGCATTTTAACGGTTTGAGTGAACCAAAAATATTTTTAAATGCATCTGGTGAATGTGCATAGTCGACAAAAATAGCAGCGCCATTCGGATGGCTGAATCGTTCCAGACGACCAGGCACCCCATCAAAATGTTTAACGGCCTCCAGAATCCCTTCTATTGGATAGCCCATTTCAACGGTTGTGGCAATCGCGGCTAACAAATTATAAACATTGTGCAGACATAAAAGTTTCGTACTCACCTTAAATGGCCCGCCTCGCGCAATCAAAACGAAATGGGTTCCATCCATCGCCATCTGAACATCGCGAGCCTCGTAATCGGCTCTTTGATTAATGGCATAACTTATTCCCGCATTTTTTTTAAGACGATTCCACATTTTTTTTCCATACGCATCATCCAGATTGACAATTCGTTTCGTCACGGATGGAAATTCCAGAAAAAGCTTTGCCTTCGATTCAAAATAATCGTCGAATGTTTTGTGATAATCCAAATGATCCTGAGTCAGGTTGGTAAACACTGCAGTCTGAAAAAGAACGTCGTCCACCCGCCCTTGTTTCAGCGCGTGACTGGATACTTCCATCGCACAGGCCGTGACCCCGTCTTGAACCATTTGATTAAGCACCGCGTTCAATTCCCGCGGCCCGGGCGTTGTATTAATAGTAGGCTGCTGTTTATCCTGCCACCGGGCCTCTACCGTTCCCACAAGACCGGCCTGGGTAAAATAATTGAGCAGGTTTTGAATCAAATACGTGATGGTAGTTTTACCATTTGTCCCAGTGACCCCAATTAAATGAAGGCGTCCGGAAGGCACACCAAACCAGCGGGAGGAAATGAGTGAAAGAATTTTTCTGGAATCCTGAACGATCACGCAAGGAACTGGGTCTCCGGTACCAAGAAAAGGTTTTTCGGCGATGATGCCAGAAGCTCCACGGCGCAACGCGTCCGGAATGAAATTATGGCCGTCGACAGTTTCCCCGCGGACGGCTATAAACCAGCTACTGTTGTTAACTTCATCGGAACGTTCTGTCCAATGGAAGATCTCCCGATCAAGTAAATGTTTGTCGCTGATCTGAAAATTTTCTCCTTCTAAAAGCGCTCCCAATTTCATGGGAAAAGGGTCCCTTCGAATTGTATTTGTCATTTCCGCGAAAGCGGGAATCCAGTGTCTCTAAGCATCTTATCTTTTAAAAATCAAACTACCATTGAAACTGACGGAGGTTAATGCCTTCCTTCAACGACTGAATCGCCTTCAACGTTCTAAATCCGGCGCCCAGATGAACGTCCGCAAATCGTTTGTACACCGATTCTGAACTTTTGTGCGATTTGATCCCGCCTTTTATTAATGGAAGATCGGAAACCAACAGCAAAGCCCCGATCGGGGTCTTGTGGCGAAAGCCCGCAACGAACAAACTCGAACACTCCATTTCGATACCAATCGCCCGTTCCTGTTTCAACTTCTCGCGAAATTCCGAGTCGAATTCCCAAAAACGATAATCGGTCGTATGAACCACCCCCGTTTTGTAGGAAACTTTCATGCGACCAAGAACCTCGGAGAGAATTTTCTGAATACGGAAAGTCGGAAGCGCCGGAACCTGGCTGGGCATGTAAAACTGACTGGTACCTTCATCACGGATCGCGGCCATGGGCAAAACAAACTCACCCACCTTTACTTTAGGATGAAGCCCTCCACACATGCCGAGCATCAACACCGCTTTGGGATTGATGTAGGATAGAATGTCGATCACCAAACCGGCTGTCGGCGCGCCAATCCGGAAATTGATCATACTGATTTTCTCGGAAACCGCGTGCGCAACCTCCATGACAGCGCCGTGCTTTCTTCGAACCTGATAATTATCGGCGAAAGTGTTGAAATAATAGTCGAAATTGGTGAGAAGGATATGCGGAAAAAATTCTTTCGGCGTAGAGCCCGTATAGCGCTCCAGCATACCCAGGGCTACAACCTGGCGGTTTTTTTCATCCGTGATTACCTGACTCATTGATCTTCCCGGGACGGTTAGAATAAGACGTAAAATGACGAAATGATACTTAGATTATCGGTTTACCCAACCACTACTTTAGGGATCCGTCCCGTCTTTTCTTCTCCATCCATGAGAAGACTCGAAAAATTGACGACTGCGTTTTTAATTCCGTGCTTTAAAATTAAATTCTATCAAATCTGACTGAAAATCAATCGACGGCTGAAACCACAGCCCTCTCAAACTGAACTTGAATTGTTTGAGCGGAAGTTCATTGTCCCGAAACAAATTTTCTTGGACAAACTTGGGCAATTCCAGCAAAAATTCACGGCTTAAAAAGCAGGAAAACCGAAGATCCACATCCACTTTTTCCTGCAACCGGCCTTTTACAAAAATACTACCCATTGGTCCTGAAAGTTTCAGATAGTCGATTCGGATTTTTCTTTTCGCCGCCAAAGTAAATACGCTTTCCATATCACCGAATTCGATATTCTTGATCAAACCAGCTTTCCCAACGCTGCCTCCCGGTGTGCGAACTTTAATACCCTTGGCCAAAAGCTTTAAATTGAGATGCTTGAAAATCAAATCCAAAATATTGTATTGAATTACAGCGTCCCGGGCGGTTACGGTGACTCCCCCGGAACGCGCAACGGATAAGTTCTGATAGCGCACCCAGAAAAATCCGCGCGTCTGGCATTTATCAAAATTAATTTCCACCTTAGCGCGGGCGCGAATAACCCCCAGCATCAAATCGCTGGTATATTTTGGTAACAACACATAGCCGGCGATACACAAAACAACAGAAACAAGCGCGATAAAAAATTCGGACCGAACCAAGGGCCGCGTCCCTGTTTTTTCCATGAATCAACCCTGTTTTGACATAATAAAACCCACAACAAAGAAAAATGTAACGGCCACCATCAAAAAAGACAAGATTAAAAGAAGCAGGTAAATTTTGGGGAAACTCTGATTTTCCTCAGGAGCTTGGATTTTTATCGCCATTATTCTTCCTTTCTAAGCCGTTCTATTTTCACGCAAACGGCGTTCCATTACTCTTTCAAAAACAGCTACAACATCGGGATCAAACTGAGTGCCGGAATTTTTCCGGATTTCTTCCACAGCTTCTTCCGGAGCCATTTTCTTCCGATACGGACGTTTCGAAATCATCGCGGAATAAGCATCGACAATCGCAACAATCCGCGCCCCGAGCGGAATGTCTTTCGCCTTTAAATGATCCGGATATCCTTTTCCGTCATAACGCTCATGATGATGCAGAATAATTGGAATAAGCGGCCGAAGCGAAGGAATTTTACGCAGCACATTGGCTCCCGATTCTGGATGCTGTTTCACCTTCTCAAATTCTTCAAGGGTTAATTTGGAGCGTTTTTCAAGAATATTTTTCGGCGTTCCGATTTGTCCGGTGTCTAGAAGATAAGTGGCGCGATACAGATTAGTGAGTTCATCTCCGTGAATGTGCATTTCTTTTCCGATTTCAATCGCAAGATCCCCCAAAATTTGATGATGCGAATGATCCACATCCAGACTGAGATTCATGAGTTCGTTGATGGATTTAATACTACCGAGCGTCAGCTCTTCGCTTTCCTCGTACAGCTGGGCGCTTTTGATGGCCACAACGGCCTGCTCGGAAAGCGTTTTCACAATTTCAACATCCGCGTCGGTGAACGGGCTGTTATCGATTTTGTTGCAAACGGAGATGACGCCGACCAAATCATCGTCGATCAGAGGAATCGCGATGCAGCGGGGACTGCGATAAAACTCACAGGTTTCCCCCACTTTTCCCTCAATGCCATGGCCGAGCCGGTGACGAATATGTTTTTTCGTCTTCGCCATATCGCCTAGCACCACTTTCGGAATCAAATATTTTCCCGTGGAATCGACCAGCATGATGGCGGACCCGCGGGCCTTCAAAATCTGAGCGCAAAGCCGCGCCACACGAGGAAGCAGTTCATCCAGACGAAGACTGCTTCGGATGACACGATGCAAAGAATGCAGCGTTGACAGTGCCAGAGCGCGCGGGTGCACCGTTTCATAAACATGCTGAAGCTCGAATTCTTTGTACGCGTAACGAATCATATTTGAAAGAAAGGCGGCGAAGGCGGCCATTAATTGTTTTTTATTTGCGAGATGCTTCGGAATATCCAAAAGGACGATAAAGCCTTTACGTTCCCCATCCTGAATTATGGGAAACATGGAATAAATATGGCCGTGAGAACAGGGGATTTCTTCGGGGATTTTTTTAAATTCGTCATTCATGTGCCGCATCGCGGTATGATAAATAAACTCGCTGCACAACTTCTGATGTTTGGCAGCTTGAATACATTGAGGACAGCGATGGGAAATATCCAGAGGCCTTAGCTTTTCAGACACTTCATCCGCCGGCAAAACCAGCCAGCCGCAAGGATGTCCTAAAAGATCTACGAAAGAGCGGTACCCCTCTTTCCAATCCTCACTAGAATCGAAAAACTTTTCTAATATGTGTTTCGGTTTCCTGAGAATCATCCATTAAGTTTAGCACTATCAGACCAGGGATTAAAGGGGGGAAATAAAGCCTTTTATACCCTCTCAAAAGGCTCGAAGAGGCGTTTGTATTCTTCGAGGGCGAAACGGTCGGTCATACCGGAAATGTAGTCGCAAATAGCGCGGTAAATGCCATCCTTCTTGCCACGTTCTTGCACTTGGGCCGGCAGTTGTTCGGGACAGTCTTTGTACACTTTAAAGATTTCACGAAGGAAACGCTTCCCTTTGTTCGTCATCCGGATCACGCGCTGATTCTGGTAGAGATGAATGCTGAGATAATCCTGAAGTTCAATCTTGTCTTTGCGGACTTCCGAAGAAAAACCAGCAATCGGGCTCGCAACCCGGAAAAGATCTTTGAGAGAATTGATTTTATACCGAGCGATATTTTTTTGTGTTTGAGCAATCATATCTGAGACAAGCCGGTTGGTCACCAGACGAACCCCCAATCGATTCCGCTGAGTTTCTTTGATCCGGGGATATTTTCTGGAAATATAATCCATCGCGCTTTTCCAGAGCCGTACATCCTCGAGCTCATCCGGCTTTAGGAGTCCTGAACGAAGGCCGTCATCCAAATCGTGACAGTCGTAGGCGATTTCATCAGAGAGATCAGCAATGCGGGATTCCACGTGATACCCCTTCACCTTCTTATCTGAATGCTTCTGCATGCCTATGCGGGTCTCGAGTGTCAGATTCAATCCGGGAAATTCCTGATAGCTGTCCTCAAGTACTTCGACGATGCGCAGACTTTGCTGATTATGCTCAAAGCCGCCGTGCTGCACCATCAAATCGCGAAGCGCGTCTTCCCCGGCATGTCCAAATGGGCCATGCCCCAAATCATGCGCCAAAATAATGGTTTCCGTGAGATCTTCGTTCAGACCCAAACAGCGGGCAACGGTTCGGCCGATCTGCGCCGCCTCAAGGGTGTGCGTCAGGCGCGTACGGTAATGGTCGCCTTCGTGATTGACGAACACCTGAGTTTTGTACTCGAGCCGGCGGAAAGCGGTGGAATGGACGATGCGGTCGCGATCGCGCTGGAATGCAGTGCGGAAATCATGTTCTTTTTCGGGATATCTACGTCCGAAGCTTTGACCGCTTTTGGCGGCAAACGGAGCCAGAAGCTTATCTTCGCTTGCCTCGAGAAGTTTTCTGATGGGCTTGGGTAAGCTGCTCATACGAGGATTGTAAAGAATCCGAGATGATTTTGGTACTGGAAAGTGCCGGCATAAAATTGACGTCCCCCACCCACCTCGGGACGATGTGGATATGGACATGACTCGTAATTCCGGCGCCCGCGGCCTTACCCAGATTAATGCCAATGTTAAATCCCTCGGGTTTCATAGTTTGATTCAGCAATTTCTTCACATGAATGAGGAGCTGGGTTAAATCCAAGAGCTCAGCTTCATTTAATTTATCCAAATCATCCACATGCCGGGCCGGCACAATCATTACGTGCCCGTTGTTGTAAGGATAAAGATTGAGCATGGCAAAAGAATGGCGGGTCCGCCTAACCACAAGATTGGATTTATCGTTTTGGCAACGAAGGGCGTTACAGAAAAGGCAGCCTTTAATTTTGACTTTGTGAGTGATGTAGGCTTTTCTCCAGGGAGCCCAAAGCCGGTTCATAAAATCACTTTCGGGCGGTCATAAATTTCGAGCAGGCGGTTGAAATTTTTCAAATCCCAAACTGCGATTTTGGAATCTTTCGCCGCGAGCGTCGCGTTCAGATCGATACCGGAAAGAGCCACTACCACTTTTTGAGTCACCTTGGCCCCCTGTTTTTTAACATCCTCTTGAAACACACGGATATCATCCTCTTTCACCGGCTTTGAGGCAATCTGACAGAGCCACGCACCTTTTGATGCTCGGGCAAAAACCGGAAATACGCGGCCGTTTGTAGGCTTGGAATGAATATCGTGAAAGGACGGGCATAAGACCTTGTACGTCCCCATCGAAACCACCTCGCCTGAAAACACGCGGAATAGCTCCTCAACCCGTTTCGGCAAATCCTTAGACGCAGCCTCCTCATAAATTTTGTATTGGGCCTCAAGCTCGCGTCTAAAATATTCCTGACGCCGAACCGGATTACTTTCAAAACCAAGATATCCAACCGCCGCCACATATTTTAGCCAAAACCTAAGCAAAATATCGGGAATGAGAAAAATCGCCCCCTCCTTCTGGACAATTTCTTCTTCCAGAAGTTTTTGCAAAACTTTTTGTGCATCAGCAATTTTCAAACCTGCGAAGCGAGCAATTTCTGATATTTTCCGATGTCCCTGGGCAATAGCGGCTAACACCTCCAAGGGATTAACAAAAATTTTCAATCGCACACAGACCGAGCAGATTGAATTTAGATATTGATGAATACGGCCATTACGGCTTTCAACCTCATCCTGAAACGCCTGAAAAATAGTTTCCGGACTGATCGCATTCTCAGCTTTCAGTTTCGATAAAGATTCGATCCGTGAAAGCAATATAGCCAGATAAAATGGGTGGGCATCCGTCATGTGAATCAGAAAGTTTTCCTGAATCCGGCTGATCTGATAAGCGCCAAGTTTTTTCTGAATCACCCGCGAGGCAGCTGCAAAATCAAAGTTTTTAATTTCCAGAATTTCAAAGTTGCCAAAAAGCAAATTAAGTTTTTCTCGGAATATTTGCCGTGCCCGAAGCGGATGCGAGCTGGCCACCAGATACATCGTGTCTTTGTCGATCATAATTTCTTTGCCCAAGGAACCAAACGGATCGCGGACTGAAAGGGTCTCAAGATTGCCGAAAGAATCCAGCACCAGCACGGCCCGGGTCAAGGCCTCTTCACGCATAATTCGTGGAATCGCCAGCACTTCCCGGTAGGCTTCGTCTTCCCTACCGAGATTAGCGAGCTTTAGCGTCGAGCGCATGTGGCGAACTGTCTTCGGTACGAATTTTTTCGCACGCTGTATCAGCTCGGTCACATCCCAAGGCAGCTCCTCTCCCTTTGATTTCAGAAGGCCGGTCAAGCAGGCGCCCATGAAACGTTTGATGAACAAATCGAGGGAGCCTTGTGGCACTTCGACAAAAATGGGAATAAAATTTGGGTCGGTATTCTGGGAAAGAAATTGATGCAGGACAGAAGATTTTCCAACGCCCATGGCTCCTAAAAGAGCCATGTTCTGCCGGTATCCCTGTTTGAACGCGTCCAGTCTTTTCGTAAGCCAGCTTAAAATTTCTTCGCGTTCGAAAAACTCAGATCCCATTACTGGGTCCGTCGCCATAGATCAAATCCTTAAGTTCAATGGCACTGATGAAATAAAAAAGAAAAAGGGGTATTTTTATAACAGATCACAATGAGGTTATCAATCGGAAAGTTACTGGACCAGCGCTTTTTTTATCATGTCGAGCAAAACAGCGGACTCAAAAGGCTTTTCAATAAAACCTTGAATACCTTCAAGCTCAAAAAGATCACCGATCATTTTTTTTCGCTTTGCAGTCAAAAGAATAACCGGAAGTTTTGAGGATGTTACTTCTTTGCGCAGTTTTTTTAAAACGGCCAGACCGTCCATTCCGGGCATCATCACATCCAAAATCATTAAATCAGGATGTTCTGAGGCAACCTTGTTAAGCGCCTCCTCACCCGAAGCTGCGGTAACTACCTGATAGCCATTGGATTCAAGCCGGATTTGTACCACTTCTCGAATATCATCCTCATCGTCGACAAAAAGAATTTTTTTGTTCGGACTCATAATTCATCCTTACCGGAATACCGGTGGTTGTTGTTCATTGCTTATTAGCAAGTTTACCCTTTGTCGGCGACACCTGCAAATGCCGCAGTGACACAAAACCGACGAATCCCAAATCAAAAATAACGGCAGTAAGAATATATGAAAGTCCACCGCCGCCAAAGCCATAACTGTGAAGCCCCACCCCCAGAACAAAATTGACGCCATACCAAGCCATCAACACACCCAAAAACGCGATAACGGAACCCACGGCCATGCCAAATTCTCGAAGCCAGCCGGCATGCCGGCCGTGGAGAATTGTCAAATAGCCAAGAAGCGCGATAAGCGCCCAGACTTCCTTGGGATCCCAGCCCCAGAACCTGCCCCATGAATAATTAGCCCACACTCCGCCTAAAATCGTTCCGGCGGCCAAAAGAATAACGCCAATTTGAATTGCCCGGTAGACATAAAGATTCACAGCCCGAAGTTTTTCTTTACTAGCCTTCCCCCATCCATACAAATACAAATTGTAATGGCCAATCCCAAAAGCAAGCGCGAACGCCGCATAACTTAAAGTAATCGTCATCACGTGAATGGTGAGCCAAAAGTTGCTACGAAGCACCGGCTCCAACGTCGCAATCTGAGGATTCAGCACCGTGGCTGTGCTCGAGGCCAAAATAAGTGCAATCGCTGAAACCAGAGCTGCCGCTAAAATATAAATTTTCTGCCGGTAAATAACACCCAGAATTGAAGCAAAAAACACGACTCCCCACGAAACCCAAATTACCGATTCATACATATTACTCACCGGCGGACGTCCCGCAATCCACGAACGAAGCACAAAACCGAGAGTGTGAATCAAAAATCCGGAGGCAAAAACAAAAAACCCAGCTCTCTCAATCCAGATATTTTTCCAAAATGCCGCGGTCAGAAGAAACAGAAAAGCAAGAAGGTACAATTTCCACGCCCGGGCAAACGGAGCCAGCGCGTTGTAAAAAATCTCTTGCCGGATGGGATATTTTGAAAAATTGATACCGGATGAAGCCGCAATCTTTTCCTGAATCGCAACAAGGATTTTTGCGGACGTGTTGAATGTGCTTTTCTCTTTGGTTTTAAACGTTTGCACCACGGTCCCAAACACCGCCAGAAAATCAAAACGCAGCTTCACATCCATTCCTTCAGCCAGCTCATGGCCAGGCATTAAATCAACGGGAGAAATCCAGGCGTTCTTGCTCACTTTGTTAAAAGGAACGATTTTGAGTGCTGTCCCCTGGGCAATACCGTAGAACCGGTCCAACCTTCCGTAAAGCCGGAGCGCTTCCAGCTCGGTGTTGTTCAGTTTTTTCCTGTCTTTTTGACGCGCGTCGACTTCTTTCAAAAATTTCTGAAATTCCTGGTTTTGCGCCAGTTCCAGAGCAGAAAAATATTTACGCTTGAGATCTGCCTGAATCATTCGTTTGAGGGATTCGTGAGCAAGAAGGATAAACCGTTTTTGCTCATACGCACGCGGATCACTAATCCAGGCCAGACACAGCGCCGTCGGATCCTCATTTTCAAAACGCGCCTTACCGGTAATCACCAGCATGGATTCCATAAAAAAGGTGCTGACGGGTTTAACACGCCCGCCATCTTGAATGAGAAGATATTTTAGCGGATCCGGATTCACGGATTGCGCTTTGGCAGCCCAAGCGTTTCCGCATAACAAGAAGGCTATAAAAAAAATCAAAGCCGTTTTTTTGATCATTTCTTCACGTTCTCAACCAATTCAACCTCTTCAGATTTCACCTTGTCACGAGTCACTGTGTTGAAAGAAGCGGAAGTTGTTGTTGTCACATGTTTCACGCGTTCTCGAGTCAACCACCGGCGACCGAAGAACTGGATACCAATTCCCATCACAAGAATAATGCTCCCGAGATATTTGATGGCAATTCCGGGATCTTTAGCTACGGCAAACACGCTGGCAACCGGCACACCTTCTTCTTCCTGAAATGCTGCCTGATAAACGGTGTAGCCTCTTAATTTAAGGGGACGATTCATTTTTATTTCACGAGTAAACGTTTTTTGCTTCGCCGGATCATTCACCTCAACCTGGCTTTCATAACTCATCGGATTGTCGGTTCCTTCGTAACGGGCAATATCAAATTTCAAGAGTTTCAAAGAAAATGGCAGGCTTTCGCGCTCAAGGAGAAAATTCAGCCGGACAGGAAGACCTTCAATCTCAATAGTTTTTTTCTCGTTAATCTCAAGCCACACCGATTTCACGTCGCGCTTACGTTCCACAAGAATATGAATGGCCGAGGGATTGTCTTCGCGCTCTTCACCGCGGGAAACAGGTTCATATTCCCTGTCGACAACGACATTGCTCCGGTAATCCTCCACAGAAAATTTGTAATCCATCCACCCAGTCCGGTAATCAACACCCTTGAACAAAGGACCTTTCTGCGTAAAAACTCCCCGGGCTTTCAGGCGATAATAAAGTTTTCCCTGCGGGGCCATGATAACGTAAAGCGCATTGCGTCCGGATTCAGGAAACTTGAACTTTTTATCCGATGTTTTTTCAGGTGCGAGGTCATTCATCAGAAAATTCAATTCTTCCTCCGAGGTAGCATACAGTAATAAAATTTCAGCCGGTCCCACATTCAAATGTTCCCGAACCGGGTCACCGTAAACCAGCCATTCTTTCATCTCTCCCATCATCCCTGTAATGCGCAGTAACACCCCTGGAGCTCCGCGGTCATCATCCAAAATTCTTGAAACGGATTTCGCTTTCGGAATCACTTCAACAATGCGAGCAGAAACCGGACTCCACGGCGCTAACGGCAAATGACGACTTTTATTTTTTCGGGGGTTCACCGGAAAAAGCGCGTCGATTCCCTTGCCCGGAACTTGCAGGTGTAGAAATTGATGGTCCAAGAGCACTAGATTGGATGTTTGATCAACGCGAACGGCCATCTGTCCATTCTTGCCGTATGCCAGAGTTAAAAGCGAACCCGCGAGAATTAAAATAATTCCGGTATGAGTGATAACAAATCCCGTATGACGACGCTTCCAGGGGAGGCGTGACAGCGCGGCGCAAGCCACATTGATCGATAGCATAGTGAGAATGAAGGCAAACCACCTGGCATGATAGACGCTATCGCGCGCGATTTGGGCGCCGTGAAGCGATTCAATAATCGTTCCGGCCGCCAGAGAGCTTGCCAGCAAAACGATAGTAAACACCGCCAATTTTAGGGAAGAAAAAAATCGGAAGAGCTGATAGCTGATGAATTGAAGCATCAAAAAACCTTTCGGTAACGGTTATGCCGTCACAGGAACAAGCTTCGATCGCGATTCCAGCCAGGTCACGTAATCTTTCACCGCGTCGGCGAAAGAAAATTCCGTTTTGAAGCCAATCAATTCCTTGGCAGATTGAGGCTCTGCGCACGTATCGGTCTGATAAAAATCGTAAGGATTGTCAAAATATTCGGGTTCCAGCAACGTCCCCAGCGACCGGTTCAGTTCGCTCACCAGTTCGTTGAAGCTCGTGCCTCGTCCGGTTCCGACATTAACGACACCGCTTTTTTTGGATTCCGCGGCAAGAATATTCGCTCGCACCACATCTTTGACATAAATGTGATCTCGCTTTTGCTCGCCGAATTTAAAAATGCGCGGACGGCGACCTTCCTTCATCTGAAGATACAACTGATAAATCATGCTGGCGGCTTTTTTCTTATGCTGCTCGCGCGGACCAAACACGTTGAAATAACGAAGACCCACGATCGTAATCGGCACATGCTTCGCCAGATCAAAAACATATTGATCCATTAAATATTTGGAAAAAGCGTAAGGATTTAATGGGAAAAGCTCCTGATTTACTTTTTGCGGTGCAGGACCGTTTCCGTACACTCCGGCGGACGAGGCATAAACCACCTTGGCTTTATTCTTAATGGCGAATTTGAGAATCTTGTGAAAGCCTTCGAAATTTTCACGCACCATAAATTTTTGATCAAGAATCGTCGTATCGGTAATAGCGGCTTGATGAAAGATCACATCTGGCCGTGGAACCCGGATTGCCCAGTCCACGTCCAAAACATTTTCGGGAATCACTTCACCTTTAAATGTGGTTAGATTCTTAAAATCACCTGAGAAAAAGTTATCGACAACGGTCACTTTCCAGCCTTGCTTCTCAAGCTCCAAAGCCAGATTGGAACCAATAAATCCCGCTCCACCTGTCACCAATGCACGCATAGTTAATTCCTCCTGAAACTGGGCATTTTACTCGTTTCCCTTAGGCTTCTCAAACTTACGCCCTTCAGGACCCAACTCGGCCTCATTTTTCACATTTCCGACCTGAATGACATAAGAACCCCAATCAGGATAGGCAATAGTCTGCACATCCCTTTTGTCATGCTGAAGAATTTCAAGCGGCGTGCGACCTTCAACGGCTTTGAGTTCGACGGAATTCACTTTTTTGGGTGCCGAGGCGTTTTCCGATTTCGGAATGCCAATCGTCATTTCACAGCCAGAGATTAAAAATAGAGAAAACATTAAAATAGCAAGGATCTGTTTCATATAAGCGCGCTCCTTTGAGCGTAGAATATATCATCATCCGGCCGTTTGTAAAAGATGCACTATGCCTGCTAGACTTTTGAGTAGGAGAAATGCCATGACGGAAAAAAGGATGCAAGGCCCTGATGGCAAAATATCTTTTGGTAAAATTGTCAGAGAAAAAATCGCAACAGCCTTGAACAGTTCCCACCATGTCATCGATGATGTTTCGCGAAATGTTTTTGAAGCTTTATCTAGCATGCTCATAAACACACAGCACCCTGAGGAAGAATTAGAATACCAAATTCCGATACTTGTGGAATATGCGCTATACGGCGCAGATGATTCCGGACGTGATTTGGGCGAAGTCTCTCACGGGATTCTTCAGGGCGTTTGGAAAACAGCCCAAGAACTTCATTTGAATGCCCATGATCTGGTGGAACGCACGGCAAGGGCAATGATTCTGGAATCAGACTGGCGTGATATTGACCTTCGAATTGTGATTGAAAATTTTATCAACAGATCATTTCCGGATGGAAAAGCGCTGGTGAAAAAGATTTTTTCTTCGGAAGACTACATGAAGGCGGCGTGATTATTTTTTCTTGCTGAGCAGCAATCCCTGCAGCACAATCAAGAGAGCAATATACGGAAATAAATAGCCAAATTGTAAGTAAGGTGTACTCTCCCTAGATAGATAAACAGGACGCGTAATTCCCCCCATCACGAAAAGTTCATGCCCTTTTGGATCTTTGACCCGGTCTGTCACTTCCCCTTTCGGTGACACAAAAGCAGTGACGCCGGTATTGGCGCAATGAATCACCCAACGCCCTGTCTCAATCGCGCGAAAAATACTAGCATCCAGATGTTGATACGGTGCAGAACTTTCGCGGAACCATGCGTCGTTGGTGATAACGCACAAAACGTCCGCGCCCTTCCAGGCAAGCTTACGGACAAAATCCTGAAGGGTATTTTCGAAGCAGATAAGAGGACCGATAGAGGCCTCGCCCGTCTTTAGCGGAATATGAAACAATTTTGATTCATCTCCTTCAGAAAAATCGCTGACGCCCATTTTTTGTGCGAGACCATCGAGCGGAAATAGAACCGAATGAAACGGCATATACTCTCCGAAAGGCACAAGCCTCATCTTGTCATAACGGCTGAGCACTTGGCCTTCTCCGGAAAGCAGATAGGCACTGTTGTAAAAAAGTTTGTCACTCAGGGCCGTCAGCGCGCCAAAAATGAGGTGAATGTTCGACTTATCAACCGCCTGCGCCAAAAACCCTTCGCGGTCCAAATTGTAATAACCCGGATATGCTGCCTCGGGCCAGACAATCAAATCCGGACCGTCATAACTGGCGAGCTCGGTTAATTTCAGATATTTTTGAAGGATGACATTCCGGTATTTCGGATCCCACTTTTCTTCTTGAGCAATATCACCCTGAATCATGGAAACACGAAGTGCGGTACCCTTATCAACCGGTTGCGCTAGTGTCGCAATGCCGTAGCGCGTCGTCCCCACAAAAATACCGATGACGATAGCAAAAGCGGCGCCAAGAATTAAAAAACGGCGTAGTGGTGAACCGTATGCGGTCATAAGTCGCCATAGCAAAAAGAAAAAAGCATTCCCGAGCGCCACCAGAAATGAAACTCCGTAAGCACCGGTGAGTTTAGCGAACTGAATCAAATTCAAATATTCTGTCTGAGAAAACGACAAAAGATTCCATCCAAATCCCAAAACAGGAATTTCACTTCGTCCCCATTCGGCCAAAACCCAAAGCGCCGGCAAAATAAATAGCAGTGAAATATTGTCGAAAAAGCAAACTTTACACGGCCGGCGATGCAGAATGATCCAGGCCAAAAATCCCATTACCGTAAAAAAGAAGGTTTCCAGGCACACCACGAAGGCCCAGCCAAACAGTGTGACAAAACGCAGCCAATGAATGGAAATCGCAAAGAAGGTGAATGAAAAAAGAAAAGTACCGAGAAGCGCCATCCAGCGGTTCGGCGCGGAATCGATAAAAATCCACAGAGGAACAATCGCGATCCAAGCGAGCGGCCAGAAATCAAATCGCGGATACGCTAGAGAAAGAATCAGACCGCCGACAATCGGAAGAAAAAGACTGGTTTGCCAACGGGCAGGAATTACAGACGTAGCCACGTTCATTACGCCCCGTGACATTTTTTATATTTTTTTCCACTGCCGCAGGGACACGGATCATTCCGTCCTACTTTTGGCTCTGAACGTTCCTGCGTGGTGGTCAACGTCGCCCGGCTTTCGGTCATCGTTGGGAAAGTTTCCTCATCGAGATCCTGTCCGGCTTTAGCTTTCGGAATACCGCCGACCTTCGACGCATCGGGATGCAAGGATTCCTGACGGGACGTCTGAAACACATTCGCCATTTCCGTAGACTGAACCGGCTCGGCCTTGAAAATAAATTCGACAGCTTCCTGCTTGATGCTTTCGATCATACCTTCGAACATATGAAATGCTTCATGCGAATATTCGACAAGCGGATCTCGCTGGCCGTAAGCGCGTAGATGAATTCCTTCTTTCAAATTATCGATCGAGTACAGATGATCCTTCCATTTTGAGTCAATCAGCTGAAGCATGACGTATTTTTCAAGATACAGCATCATCGGCGGCGTCAGTCGGGATTCCTTCTCATCATACTTTTTCTGAACTCGCTCCCAAAGCTCTTCGCGAATCACTTCCTGATTACGCTCCATCTCTGAACCTTTGATGTCCGCAACGTCAAAATTGAATTTAGTTTTAAAAATTTCATAAAACTTCCCCGACTCCCGCTCCTCAATAGTCAAATTGTCGTTCAGATGCTCAGCGATCAACGAATCCAAAACCTCTTCTGTCATTTCAAGCACATGCTCTTTCAGATCGGGGCTTTCAAGCGCACGTTTCCGTTCCTCGTAAATCACTTCGCGCTGACGGTTCATCACGTTGTCATATTCCAAAAGCATTTTTCGGATATCAAAGTTCCGCGCCTCAACGCGCTTTTGCGCCTGGGCAATTGCGCGAGTGACAAGCGGATGTTGAATCTCCTGACCTTCTTCCATGCCCATTTTTTGCATCAAGCCGCCGATACGGTCCGAACCGAAAATGCGCATCAAATCATCTTCCAGTGACAGGAAAAATTTCGACGATCCGGGGTCCCCCTGACGGCCCGACCGGCCGCGCAGCTGATTATCGATACGGCGTGCTTCATGACGCTCAGTGCCCACCACGTGCAGACCGCCTTTCGTCGCGACGCCTTCACCCAGCACGATATCTGTTCCGCGGCCGGCCATGTTGGTCGAAATCGTAATCGCGAACGGCTGACCGGCTTTGGCCACAATCTCGGCTTCTTTTTCGTGATATTTTGCGTTCAGAACCGTGTGCGGAATATTCCGACGGCGCAACATGTCACTCAAGTGCTCAGACTTTTCGATGGAAACGGTTCCCACCAACACCGGACGGCCCTCTTTATACAAGGAAGCCACCTCGTCGATAACGGCCTTGAACTTTTCATGCTCGGTGCGATAAATCACGTCAGGATGATCTTTGCGAATCATCGGCCTGTTCGTAGGAATGACGACCACATCTAATTTGTAAATTTTTTCGAACTCAATGGCTTCGGTTTCTGCCGTACCGGTCATGCCAGAAAGTTTTTTGTACATACGGAAAAAATTCTGAAATGTCACAG
This sequence comes from Candidatus Omnitrophota bacterium, assembly GCA_016214265.1. Classification (GTDB taxonomy): domain Bacteria; phylum Omnitrophota; class Omnitrophia; order Omnitrophales; family JACROU01; genus JACROU01. The sequence goes on along the minus strand of JACROU010000035.1, from coordinate 10,193 downwards.
TTGCCAGCGTCTGGTTTTCGCGTTCGATTTTCACATTTTCTTTCGCCTCAAGTGCCTGATGCAAACCATCCGAGAATCGGCGGCCCGGCATCAGCCGTCCGGTGAATTCATCGACGATAATCACCTGATTGTCTTTGACGACGTAGTCAACATCAAGTTTGAAAAGCGTGTGCGCCCGCAAAGCCTGATGGACGTGGTGAATCAAATCGATTTGGGTGTTCTCATAAAGATTTTTGACGCCCATCAGCGATTCGCAGCTTTTCACACCGTCTTCTGTCAGCTGAACGGTATTCGCCTTTTCATCAATCGTGTAATCTTTGTCCTTGGCAAGGCGGGGAATGATCCGGTCGATTTTGTAATATTTATCCGTCGATTCTTCGGCGGGCCCCGAAATAATGAGCGGCGTTCGGGCTTCATCGACCAAAATCGAGTCCACTTCGTCCACAATAGCGAAGTTAAGTTCTCTTTGCCGACGCGAGTTAATATCGTATTCCATATTGTCGCGTAAATAATCGAAACCAAATTCATTGTTGGTGCCGTACGTAATATCCGAAAAATAGGAAATCCGGCGAGCTTTGGGATCCATGTCATGCTGAATGACACCGATCGAAAGTCCCAAGAATTCATAGAGCGGGCCCATCCAGGCCATGTCGCGACGGGCCAAATAGTCGTTCACCGTCACCACGTGAACCCCTTTTCCGGTGAGTGCGTTCAGATAAACCGGACAGGTCGCCACCAGTGTTTTTCCTTCACCTGTTGACATTTCGACGATTTTGCCGTGATGAAGAAAAATTCCGCCCAAGAGTTGAACGTCAAACTGCCGCATTTTGAGCACGCGCTTCGACGCCTCGCGAACTACCGCAAAGGCTTCCGGTAGAATATCATCGAGAGCCGCACCTTCCACCAACCGCTTTTTAAATTCGCCAGTTTTTGCTTTTAGCGCATCATCCGAAAGAGCCTGAATGGATGGCTCCAATGTGTTAATTTGATGCACGATCGGCCATACTTTTTTCAGCGTTCGTTCGTTTTGAGTACCGAATATTTTTTTGAGAATATAGTTAATCATTATTTCCCTATCCGTTCTTTCAAGTACGCTTCGATAAATAAATTGATATCCCCGTCCATCACCCGGTTGACATCGGAAGTCTCAGTGTTGGTGCGATGATCTTTCACAAGCGAGTAGGGCTGAAACACATACGAGCGAATCTGCGAGCCCCACGAAATTTCTTTTTTCTCACCGTACTTCGCCTGAATTTTCGCGTCTTCTTCTTTCCGGTGACGCTCGTACAGCCGCGCCTTCAACACTTTGAGCGCGGACTGCTTATTCTTAAACTGTGAGCGTTCGTTCTGGCACTGAACCACAATACCCGTTGCCAAATGCGTAATGCGAATCGCACTTTCCGTTTTATTGACGTGCTGCCCGCCCGCTCCGCCCGCTCTGTAAGTATCGATTTTGATGTCGACATCCTTAATTTCAATTTCAGGAATATCGTCCACATCCGGCACCACATCGACAGAGGCAAATGAAGTATGCCGACGCTTGTTAGAATCGAACGGCGAAATGCGCACGAGGCGGTGAACGCCGGATTCTGATTTCAAAAAACCATGTGCATAAGGACCGCGGATAAAAAAGGTAACGTTTTTTATTCCCGCTTCTTCTCCCGAGAGTTCATCAAATAATTCCACTTTGAAACCGCGCGTTTCCGCCCACCGAGTGTACAACCGGTATAACATGCTGGCCCAATCACAGGCTTCGGTTCCACCAGCGCCAGCGTTGATACTGACAATCGCGTCATTTTTATCGTAGGGATCTGAAAGCAACTGCTGAAACTCAATCACGTCCACTTCTTTGCGCAACCGCGTAATTTCACGGTCAAATTCTTCAACGGAATGCGGATCGGTATCGGAAAGGAGAGAAACCAGCTCGACCAGGTCATGAATATGCTTCTCGGCAGTGGCGATGGGATCCACCAACGCCCTCAGCGATTTTAATTGCTCCACCGTTTCCTGAGCTTCTTTTTGCCGGTCCCAAAAATTGGGAGCGGCCATTTTATCATTCAGCGCTTGAATTTCTTTTTCTTTGACGCCCAGGTCAAAGACGCCTCCGAAGTTCAGAAATGGTGAAACGCAGTTTTTCGAGGTCTTCTTTTAAATTTTCCGCGCGGCTTTCATTCATAGAGTTTCTTGTCTCGTAACTTTCTGTGATACGTAATGGCGAACCGATGCGCCTCGTCCCGAACCTTTTGCATCAGGTGCAAAAGCGGTGAATCCCGTTCCAGGACAAGGGGTTCTGAAGATTCGACAGTGTAGAGATGTTCAAATCTTTTTGCAATAGAAATCAGGCCAACTTCGGTAAAGCTTTCCTGTTTCATCACTTCATACGCCGCACGCAAATGTCCCTTGCCGCCATCGATCACAATCACGTCGGGAACGATCTCTTCCCGCCCTTCTTTGATGCCACGAATCATTCGCCGGACGGCCTCCTGAATCATCGAATAATCATCAATCCCGATCACGGTTTTGATCTTGTAATGGCGATAATCGAATTTGTCGGGCATCTCACGGTAAAAGCTCACTTTCGAAGCCACCGCTTCGGTTCCCATAATGTTGGACACGTCAAAACAGACCACACGTTCGGGATATTTTTTCAGTTTCAGCACGCGCCTGAGTTCGGAAGTCGCGGAAAGAGAAACGGATTTTTCGGGCCGCGCCTGGTAAAAGCGCTTTTTCCTCAGCTGGGCCAGCGCCTGAATCTGTTCTTTGTAGATTTGAGCTTCTTCAAACCGAAGCTCGCGGGAGGCTTCTTCCATTTTCTCCGACAAATAATCGATCAGGCTTTTCTTGCCGCCGCCCAGAAAATCAGATACTTCATTGATCAATTTGGCGTATTCCTCTTTTTTATCCAGGAAAATGCACGGCGCGATGCATTGACCGATGTGATAATAAAGACAAGCGGTTTTCGGGAGAGTCTGGCATTTGCGAATCGGGAAAATTGTGTGTATCAAACGCAACGCCTCGTGTAGCATCCGGGAATCGGTGAAAGGACCGTAATATCTGGCTTTTGTGTCTGTTTTTTGACGCGTCAACACCAGTTTTGGAAATGGCTCGCGCGTAATTTTAACGAGCGGATAACTTTTGTCATCTTTCTGCCGCGTGTTGTAGCGGGGCTTGTGCTTGTTAATAAGCTGCGCTTCCAGGAGGAGCGCCTCAACCTCGGTCGGCGTCTCAATGTAATCTACATCACAAACACGCTTCATGAGCATGCTGATTTTGGGCGCGTGATCATCATGAACAAAATAAGAAGTGACGCGTTTCCGGAGCGCCGCGGCTTTCCCGATATAAATGATTTCGCCGTGCTCATCTTTCATCAGATAAACACCGGGAGTTTCCGGCAACGATTGTACTTTTTGGCGAATATCCACTCCAACATTCTCCTTATTTCATGAACTCGGACGATGAAACACCCGGCGACAAAAACAGCGATGCCCGCCGGAATCGCGATCAAAACGGAAAAACACTGATCCACCCAAATCGCGACGCCGCCCACAAATAAACTTACCGCAAACACTTTGAGGGAAAAAAGGCCGACCTGACGGATTTCGAAATCGCCAATGCGTTTATAAAACACAAAAATCAGCATCGCGAAATTAAGAATTCCGCAAATGGCCGTCGAAAGCGCCAATCCCGATGAACCCATAAATCGCATTAACACAAAATTAAGGACAAGATGCAGGGCGATTGAAACGAGCCCCACCCTCACCGGAGTTTTTATATCCTGAATCCCGTAAAAAGCCGAGACAATCACCTGAAGCGCCGCGTAGGCCGGAAGTCCGAGCGTGTAGGCTACCAGCACCGCTTGAGTTTGCGCGGTGGACGTAGCGGTAAATTCGCCGCGCTCGAAAAGAAGGCGCACGATCGGATGCGCAAGCGCGATCAAACCGACAGTGGCCGGAAGCATCACCAGAAACACGGATCGGAGCGAAAACGAAAACATACTGCGCAATCGCGAGAGATTATTTTCTGCCGCCTGATGCGAATATTCCGGAAGCAGCACGGTTCCGAGCGAAGCGGCAAAAATCCCGAGTGGCAATTGCATCAGGCGCCCCGCGTACCAAAGGCTTGAGCTGGAGCCGCTGGTGAGAAAGTAACCAAAAATCAAATCGACGAGCATATTCAAATTAAACACCGAAAATCCCACAATCGAGGGCAGAATTAATTTCATGAAACGCGAAACGTGCGGCGATGAGAAATTCCACATCAGTTTTAATTGATACTTCCGAGCGGCCAGCGGAAACCATTGAATCAATAGTTGAATAGCGCCGGAAATGACGATCACAAAGCAGAGGATTTTCACCTGCGTTACTCGGTCGCGAGATAAGGCCGGGCAAATCAGCATGACCGCCGAGATCCAAGCCAGATTCAAAATCAATGGTGAGAGCGCCGGCGTGAAAAAATGTTTCTCACTGTTTAAGATGCCCATGCTAAGCGCCACAGCGAGAAGGAAGAATAAATATGGAAATAGAACAATCAGAAAATCAAACACCATCACCCATTTTCCGGTTATCAGCCCGAACGCATTGAGCGCGATCAATCCGGAATAAAATCCGGCGGTGATGATGATCACGATCAGGAAAAGCGCGGTACCGACTTGATTGGCGAATTTCCCGGCTTCCTGGCGCCCTTTCGTCTTCAGAATCTCCACAAAAATAGGGATAAACGCACTGGAAAGCGCTCCTTCAAACACGAGACGTCGAAGGAGGTTCGGAATGGTGAAGGCCAGAACAAAAGCGTCCCAGACGGCCGTTGTGCCAAACAGACTGGCACTCGCGATATCCCGGAGCATCCCGAATACCCGGGAAAGCCCGGCGAGACCGCCGATCAGCCCTGCCGACTGGATGAGTCTGTGTTTGTGTGGATTCATTTGCAATTCAAGGGACCCTATGCTAAATTACGCGCTCTTTTGAACCTGTACTTGAAAGGAGTTTTTAAGCAATGCCGAATATCAAATCCGCAGAAAAAAGAATGCGAAGCGACGCGAAAAAGCGCCACTTCAATCAATCCCATATTTCCGAGCTAAAAACTATGAGCAAGAAACTGGCTGAGTTTGGCAAAGAAAATGCCAAAGAAGCCAAGGAACTGGCTCAAGCATTACTTGTTAAATATGACAAAGCCGTGAAAATGGGAGTCATTCCAAGAGGACGCGCGGATCGCCGCAAATCCCGCATAAGCGTTTTCGTCAATAAATTAGGACAGACCAAGGCGTAATAAAAGCGTTTCAAGCGCGGCACCCACCGCCACTTTTCCTGTTTTAACTGCCTCATCGGTCTCGAGCAAATAATTGAAAGCATTTTTTAGTTTACGCTCATCAAACGACTGCACATTCGTGATAAACCGGTCCATAAAATAAGGGCTCATCTTAAGCTTTGAAGCCAGCTCCTGCTTCGAAGCACCCTTTTTCATCAAGCGTTTACCCTCATAAATTTTCCGAATTTGCCAGTTCAGAAGGCCCAGAAGTTCCCCGCTTTGATATGGATTATCCTCATAGAGTTGAAAATAGATTTCAAACACCTTCGTCATTTTTTTTGAAGCAAGTGCCTCGGCCAAATCGAACCCGGTCCGGTCATCGATCTGATCAGCCAGAGCTTCTACTTCCTTTTCGGTAATTGTGCCAGAATCGCCAACATTCAAGCTTAATTTCTCAAGCGTATTATCGAGGAGAATAAAATGCTCACCGCACGACTCCTCAATCATCTTAAGCGCTCCGGGCGTAGCCTGAAGTTTGAGCACCTTTAATTTCTGGCGGATAAAACTGCGCACCTGCTCCGTCTGTTTTTTCCATTTCGATTCGGACTCAAATTGAATAACTTCCCCGCCTTGCCGGCTAATCCAATCAATGAATTTCCTTTTCCCAGAAAAAGTTTCCGATTCAAAAAAGAAAAAAGTGAAAGGAGCGGGATCTTCAAAATACTTCTCAAGAAGTTCTGTGGTCTCCTCGTCGATTAGTTCGGCTTGTTTAATCCAAACAACTTGTTTTTCTGCAAGAAATGGGAAAGTGCGGGCCTGCTCTAAAATGCTGGTCCAGTCAGCGTCTTTGGCATAAAAACGGTAAGCGTTATCATGAGAAACGGGAAGTTTTTTTTCGAGAGCTTCACGGGTAAGAAGTGGATCACCAACAGCAAGAATCAGCAGGGCGTTTTTTTTCATGAAAGAAAACGCATCACCAATCTTCAACCATCCGGTCAACAATATCCCGGGCGAGTTTTTTTATTCCCACATCTGTGGCATTGGTCTGGGTAATGCCGGTGGAACCTTTCGTGTCATAAATCACTTCACCAACAAAATTGGGTTCATGCCAAATCACCTGATTGGTACGCAGATCCTTCAGGGTAATGTCTGTGACGATGTAAAGCCGGTAGCGATCCACACGTTCCAGCTGATCATAGCCCAGCGGCTCTTGACTAAAGTGAACCAATTTGCCAATCAACGCCGCGTCCGCCTGCGCCGGTTCAGTCAGCTTGCAATTGCCGTCAAACAAAATCCGGTTACGAATTTCATTTGTCAATTTCACTTCAAGACCTGCTTGATAGGTGTAAATCTTTTTGGCTTGAATGGTATTAATAAAAGTTGGCACTGCGAGTTTTTTGATATCGTTTGGCATCTTGGATTTCTGTGTATAACCGCACCCACTCAAAACGCCCAATATTATCAAAAACAAACCCAACCGAATTAACTGTTTCACAAATCCTCCCGCATAACTATTTTCCTGATTTATTGACAAAACCTTCTTCCGAATTTAGTGAGGCAATCTCTTTACTGGTTTGCTCCAATCGACGGCCAACAGTTTCTTTTTCGGCAACCAATAGTTCATACCGGTCATCGGCACGGCGTTTCATCGTAGAAATAGTTTTGTTCAAACGCTCAAGTTTTTCCTGATATAGCGAATGTTGTTTTTGAAGGTTTTCTCTTTCCTCCTTCAGCACCCGAGCCAATTCCTTATTCAGATCGTTCATGTCACGAGAAATTTTCTTCTGACCTTTCGCCGTCTTTTTCTTCTTTTTGCCAGTTACCGCCGGAAGCTGAGACTCATGGGCTTCCACCCAGCTACGCAATTCTTTCTCCAAAGCACTGCGCATTTCAGTAATCCGGCTGTTTCGGAGTCGCATTAGCGGGAGGTGAAAACGGTGCCGCCGTTGGCACCTCAGGCACCGTAACCTGATTTTCCACAGCCTTCTTTTCTGCCTCTTTAGCCTCAATTGTTTTAGTTTTGATTACTTCATCAACTTGAGCCAACCTGGCTTCAAACTCAGCTAATTTGCGGGTTTCCATATCCAGTCGATGAATCAAAACAGATTTTTTATCCTTCTTGGGAATAATTTTTGACGTCTCCTCCACCGTTTCACCGATGGCATTACCTGGACGATCAATCAAAATAGAACGGAAAGAAAATCCCTCAAGCGTCTTCGATTTTTCCTTCAAAGCATTCAAATCATTTTTTAGTGTTTCGATTTCCCGACCGCGGGCTTCAATCATGATGTTGTCCAGCTCGATCGATTCACGAAGTTCGGCGGCCTGCCGGGCATCCTCACCGCCTTTTTGTTCAACACCCTTCGCTTCTTTTGACATTTCAATTTCTTCATTCTTTAACCCAAACAAAAATCCGCGAAATACAGAGGCTGTCCCCTTCAGGGTACCGCCAACAGGTCCCAGAAGACTTCGGTTCTGCCGCTCTTTGAACAGCTTGGCAAGTGCATCCATCTTGCGATTTTTGGCTTCTTTGCGATCTTCAATCTCTTCGCACCGGCGGCGAATTTCCTTTTCCGTCTGCTTGATTTTTTTCTTCAGCTCAATACGTTCTTTTCGCTCTTCTGGAGTCAACTTAACAGCGTTTTGGGAAACCGGGGCTGTTTCTTCTGATTCCTGCGGAATAACCTGATTTTTCTCAACCTTCACCGTCTCAGACTTAGAGTCTTTAGCCACCGCGGCTATATCAGATGCAAGTTCATCCTCAAACGCGGTCTGAATGGACTGAACAATTCCTTTGGTCTCTTCGATTTGCTTACCCAGATTCTCTTTTTCTCTCAGAAGCTCGATAAACTGCTCACTTTCCGACACGCGGGTCCCCGGCTTAAACGGATTAATCTGCCCAATAGCGCCGCCGACAAACCCAGCAGGCATAGCGGCCAATGTCACAGGAACTGTCACTGCGCCGCCCATCTTAGAAATCACAGATCCACTCAATTTTTTAATTTGATTCTCAAGATCATTTCGTTTTTCGGTCAGCTTGGCGAGTTCGGCCATTTCTTGATTTAATGACTCTTCCAACGCCGCCAAAGAAAGATCGTCGGCCTTAATTTTTCTCCAAAGATCTTCGTTCTTTTTCATTGTCGATGCGTTCCACGGGCCGGACGCAATCATGCGCGATTGGAAATGCTGGCGTTCAGTAATCAACCGTGTTTTTTTCTTCTCAATCTTGTTGCGCCTCTCGATCAACTCACTGAAATCTTTATATTTATAACGAATCACAGAATCCATCGCTGCGGCATTTTTCACAAATGGCACAAATTTAAACACGCCCGGGAGACCGCTGCGAATGCCAAATTGCTCCTCAAGTTTTACCAGTTCAGTCTCTTGACGGTACAGCGAGTAGCGTTCCGATTCCAGACTGTCCGCCCATCGATCCAGCGCGCTCTGCAAGCTTTTGGATTGATTTTTCTTGAGGAGCTTGCGTTTTTCTGCGAGAACTTTCTCTTTGCGTTTACGCTCGGCTTTATCGCGGTCCAACGCTTTCCTGCGAAGTTTAATGCTTTCTTTCTTGTTTTTCTCAAACCGCAAGGCTTCGGACTCAATAGATTTTTTAAGCTCTTTAATCTTTTTCTTTTCTTCACCAAGTTTCTTTTCCAGCTCAACGTCTTTTTGAGTTCTAAGCTGGGACTCTTTTTCAGCGATCCCGCGTTCACGTTGTTCTATATCACGCTGTTTAGCCTCGATCAAACCAGCTCTCTGTTTCAGAAACTTTTCGGGATCACGCAGTTTTTCAATTTTTTCAGTAGCGCGTTTGGCCCAATCCGTGCCGGGATAAGTCGTGGCCACATCTTCATAATAAACAAGCGCGGAATCGTAATAGCTGTCTTTCTCGTAATACTCGCCGATTTTAAAATTCTTCTCGGCAGCTTTCAAATTGATGGCCTCTTTTAATTTTCCGGCTTTTTCAGCCAAAGCACTGTTGGGATATTCATGCAAAAATTGCTCGAAGTTTTTCGAGGCAGTTTCAAGTCCGCGTTGATCACGATCAGGTTTGCTGGCCTGAAGCGCAATGCTCTCGGCCATTTGAAATTTCGCGTCATCTACGAGGTTGCTGTCGGGATAATTGTCGATCAGTTTCTGATACTCTTCCCCGGATTTCTGCCATTCCCTTTTCATGCGATATGCCTGCGCCAGACGAAACTGTGCCTGATCGCCGTATGCACTGTAAGGTGACGTATCTACAATTTTCTGAAAGATTTCGATGGCGTGAGTCAGGGACGGTTTTACCGCCAAGCCCAATAGTTTCTCTTTTTTCCCGGTCAAGAACATATCACCGATGCGAAACTGCCGTTCGACGACTTCATCAACCCGCTGTGTTTGAGGATAATCGCTGATGATTTTCTGATAATCTTTGAATGCCTTGAAATACTCGCCGCGCTCTTCGTGTATTTGCCCCAAATAGAACAAGGCTTCCGCTGCGGCATCGGATTTCGGAAATCGCTTGGTGAGATTTTTAAATTCATCTTCGGCCCGCTTAAAATTCTTCCCCTTATAAAACTGCATAGAGTAATTGAATTGCTCTTCGGCCGCGTTATCCTGGGCATTCTGAGGATTGATAAATTTGCCCTGCTCGGGGGACCAAACCCAATAGGCAAACGTCGGACTGGACAACGAAAACATGAGACTGGTGAAAATAGCGATGAGCTTCAAGGATTTTGTCATAATGGTTAAGAGATAGGCCCTTTCATGGGGGAAAATTTGCAATAGGTTAGCATAGGCTCTATCGGGTGTCAATCAAACGCAAGTTGTTTGTAGTAAGCTAATGAAATGTCCCCTTGTTTTAGCAAGTGAAATGTCCCCTTCAACCTTAGGCTATAGTGTGCATCAAAATCTAGATGTCGGGAGGATTTACGATGCAATACTCTATGGCCGCCACGGTGAAGGCTATG
>JACROU010000012.1 GCA_016214265.1 Candidatus Omnitrophota bacterium | reverse complement strand
TTTCAGCAGGTGCCGGTAACAACATTACTCTTAACAACGCGAATAATTTTTCAACCGTTGCGATCACGTCTGGCAATAACGTGACGCTCGTCGATACGAACGCGCTGGATTTGGGCGGGTCGACGGTGAGCGGCACGCTGTTGGTGACAACGGGCGGAGCGATTACGGATTCAGGAGCGGTGGTGGTGACGGGGACAGCGACGTTTGCGGCGGGGGCAACGAACGATATCACGCTCGATACCGCGACGAACAATTTCTCAACGGTGGTGATCACGAGTGGCAAGAATGTGACGCTCGTTGATACGAACGCCCTCGACCTCGGTGCGTCGACGGTGAGCGGAACACTTGGGGTGACAGCGAATGGTGCGATTACGGACAGTGGTGTGCTTCTTGTGACTGGCACAGCAACGTTTGCGGCGGGATGCGCGAACAATATCGTGTTAGATAGCGCAAATGATTTCTCGACGGTGGTGATTACCTCAGGCAATAACGTGACGATCAACGATATCAACGCTTTGGATTTGGGAGCTTGTTCGGTGTGCGGTGATTTGGGCGTGACGACTGCGGGCGTGATTACGGATTCAGGAGCGGTGGTGGTGACGGGGACAGCGACGTTTGTGGCGGGAGCGTTGAACAATATTACGCTGGATTTTGCGACCAACAATTTTGCGACGGTGGCAATTACCTCTGCTAACAACGTGACTTTGGTGGATACGAACGCGCTGGATTTGGGCGGGTCGACGGTGAGCGGCACGCTGTCGGTGACAACGGGCGGAGCGATCACGGATTCAGGAGCGGTGGTGGTGACGGGGACAGCGACGTTTGCGGCAGGAGCAGGAAATGACATCACGCTCAATAACGCGGATAATTTTTCGACCGTTGTGATTACGTCTGGCAATAACGTGACGCTCGTCGATACGAACTTTCAGCAGGTGCCGGTAACAACATTACTCTTAACAACGCGAATAATTTTTCAACCGTTGCGATCACGTCTGGCAATAACGTGACGCTCGTCGATACGAACGCGCTGGATTTGGGCGGGTCGACGGTGAGCGGCACGCTGTCGGTGACAACGGGCGGAGCGATCACGGATTCGGGAGCGGTGGTGGTGACGGGCACCGCGACCTTCGCGGCGGGCTGTGCCAACAGTATCACGCTGGATAACGCGAATGATTTCTCGACGGTGGTGATCACTTCTAGTAACAACGTGATTATCAATGATATTAACGGTCTGGATCTGGGAACTTGCTCGGTGTGTGGCACTTTGGGCGTAACCACGGCAGGACCGATTACGGATTCCGGCGCCATCGTGGTGGCTGGCACGGCGACGTTTGCGGCGGGAGCGGCGAACGATATTACGCTCAACACTGCAGCGAATGACTTCAATTCGATTACCGTCACCTTTGCAAATGACGTGACGTTGGTGGATACGAATGCTGTTACGCTAACCTCAATTGTTACCAGTGGCGGAGGATCGGTGGATGTGACCTCTGGCGGCAATATGACGGTGAACGTGGTGAACGCGGGAACCGGAGCGATCACCCTCACTACAACCGGTGCCGGATCCATTTTGGATGGCAACGGCGCGGCCAATAATTTAACGGCGGGGACAAATTCTACGTTGAATGCAGGTGGAACTATCGGAACAGCTCTCAAAGCTCTCGATGTTGTAATCACGGGTGCTACGTTGACCGTGGGCGCGGGCGGAATCGACACGGGAGTTTCAATTAACATTGATGGAACAGTGACCCCCTCCAATACACTGAATGTTCCGGTATTCCCCCCGGGGCAAGTTCTTTTTAATGGGAATCCAATCACGCCGCCGACGCCGCCGACGCCACCGACGCCGATCAACAGCGCTATGCTTTTGGATATTTATAATCCGATCAATCATTTTATTGACTGGTTTGACGATGAAGAAGAAGGCGAGGGAGATCCTTTCATTCATAAACAAAGATGGTCGATTGCTTATCGGACCCGGTTTTTGGACTGATTTTTATTTCGCTGTAACTCCTTTTCAAATCAGCAATTCGAGACGCGGTTTATCAAAAACGAGAAAAGTTTCCCCTTTGTTTAAGGGGAAAATGGTATTATCCCTCCCCCATGAAGTTTCAAAAAAGAATCAATCAGCTTATTTTTATTCCTTTAATACTCGTTTTCTTTGTGCTTGGTCTAGGTAGCAATTTGTCCATTTCTTTTGCGCTTCCTGAAGGGGGGAATGTTCAGGAAGGCACGGTGACTTTCGAGCAGCCAAATTCAACGACTCTTAACATCACGACTTCGAATCAAGCCATTATCAACTGGAACAGTTTCAATATCGCGCAAAACGAAATCGTCAATTTTTATCAGCCGCTTTCCAGCTCATCCGTTCTGAACCGTGTGATCGGCGGAGGCATTTCCGAAATTGCCGGCGCGCTCAACGCGAACGGATCCGTCATCCTGGTTAATCCCGCGGGAATTAATTTCACGCAGACCGCTAATATTAATGTGGGCAGCTTGATTGCTTCCTCGCTAAACATTTCCGACAGCAATTTTATGTCCAGCAATTACGTGTTTCAAAATGATTCAGGGTTGCGTGCCGGAACGGTGATTAACGCCGGCAGTATTACCTCGGTGCGTCCGGGCGGCATTGTTGCGATGCTCGGCGGCGTGGTGGAGAATTCCGGATCGGTTGTCGCGGAATTTGGGAGTGTGGCGCTTGCGGCCGGAAATAAAATTACGCTCAAGTTGCGCGCCTCGTCAACATGACGGGATATATAGAAGCGAACTCGGTGGTCAATCAGAACGGACACATTTTGCTGGTGGCCCATTCCGGATTGGTTCGCAGTGCGGGCGAGATTCACGCGGACGGATCGTCGTCCAATCCGAACGGTGGTTTGGTGGATGTGCTGGGCGACAAAATTATTCAACGCGGGTTTATTTCCGCCAATGCTTTGGATGGCGGCGTGGCAGGGAATATTAACGTGATCGCGGATACGGGAACGTTGCTTACCGATCTTAGCCATATCGAAGCCCGAGGTGTTTCGGGGATTTCGCACGGCGGTGTGGTGGTCGTAAATTCGCTTGCCGGAAGTACGGATTTCCGCCAGTTTTCGGATATTAATGTGAGCGGCGGTCCTGTGGGCGGTGACGCCGGATTTATCGAAGTGAGCGCGAAAGAAAATTTGAATTTCTCAGGCAAAGTTTATGGTGTTGCTCAGCCCGGTTATGCCGGTGGTTCAATTTTGCTCGATCCGCAAGATATCACTATTTCCAACGCCGGTGGCAATGCGGTTGCTGGCGGGAATTCCGCTCCGGGGACAGCGGATGAAACATTTGCGGAGAATGGGGCGGGAACGAATGTTACTTACGACCCTCGCGCTGGCGGGGCGTTTAACGGATTCAATGAAATTTTTCTTCAGGCTTCACGCGATATTATTATCAACAGTCCTTTTAGTGTTCCAACGGCTGTCGGTGCTGGTGGCGGTCCGAATTTAAGTTTGCGTCTTGAAGCCAATCGCCATATCAACGTAAACGCGAATGTCAGCACGACGACTGGAAATATAACTTTCAAAGCAGATGCTGATAACTCTACCAGCGGAAATTTTACTCAAGCCGCGGGAGTTTCCATTTCGTCTACTTCCGGAAATATTTCTATTAGTGGGCGTGGAACTCAGACGGTTGGAAACATTTCAACCGGCGGGGCAGGAACCATCGGCATTACTTCCAATAACGGGGCGGTGACTCAAAGAAACGGGACCACACTCCAAACCGCGGGTGGGAATGTCACGATTACGGCGCAGAATGGAGATGCGACGGTTGAAATTATCAATGCGAATGGCGGGAATATAACGGTTACTGCAAACGGCGGCAATGACATTGTCCGGCAATCCGCAGCTAATTTGTTGACGGGAAATATTGTTACCCTGAGCGCGAATACGGCGAATGGAACCGTTGGAACCGCGGCTCAGCCGATCAACACCAATGCCACGATAATTAATGCCAGCGCCCGCCAAACCGGAATTTTTATCACGGAATCTGACGGTGCTACGCTCAACAACATTACAACTACCAATGACAACATCGTGATCATATCGACGACGGGGAATTTATCGGTGGGAACCGTGAATGCCGGTACGGCGAATGTGACGTTGACGGCCACAGCGGGAAGTATTCTGGACGCGACGTCCGCGATTACCGGTAATACGGTGACACTCACTGCGGGGGGAGCGGCGGGCAGTCTTGGCGTTTCCGCGACGCCGATTAACACTACGGCGACGACGCTTGCGCTTACATCGGGAAGCGGCGGAGCCTTCATTAGTAACACAGGCTCTGTGACGTTGAACGCTCCGACGATTGGCGCTGGCGGATCTATTTCTGTGGTTTCTAGCGGAACGTTGATGCTTCCGGGAACGGCGCTTTCTCTGGGTGCGGGAAATATTAATTTCGCGAGCAATGGCGGAAATTTGACGACGGCTGCTAATTTAACGACAAGCACGGGAAATATCACGCTTTCCGCTTCCGGAATTTTGACAGTCGCGAACAATTTGCAGGCAACCGGCGCGGGGAATATCGGTTTGACCGCCGATAACAACGGAGCCGGCGGAGAAAGTTTAGTCTGGAACGCGGGGAATACGATTATGAGTGCGGGCGGAAATGTCAATCTTACCGTTGGTAACGGAGCGACGGGAACCGGGAATGTGAATCTCAGAACCGCGAACGCGGGCGCGGGAAATATCACGGTTATTTCTCGCGAAGGATCCATCGTCGAGGCGGCGTCCGGATCGAGTTCGTTAACGGGGGCAACGGTTACGTTGACTTCGGGAACTGGTGCGGGTGATGCGGTTGGAACTTTGGTAGACGCGATTAACACCACGGCAACGACGATAAATGCCACTTCGGGAACTGGCGGAATTTTTATCGATGAAACCAATGCGGTAACACTCAACTCGATCACCACAGCCGGAGGAAATGTCAAGATTTCCGGAGGCGGAAATATGACTTTGGGAACCGTCAGCGGCGGATTTGTCAGTTTGACGACAACCGCAGGCGGATCTATTCTTGACGGTAACGGTGTCGCAAATAATTTAACCGCGACGGCGGGTGCTTCACTTACTTCAGCAGGAATTATTGGTACGGGGACGGATCCTTTAGAGGTTAACGTGACGGGAGGAAATCTTACGGTTGCGGCCGGAGGAAATGATCTTGCGACCGGTATTTCAGTGAATATTAACGGAACAGTAACTCCATCAAATACGCTGACAGTTTCGGTTCGGCCCGCGGGCAGAGTGTTTTTTAACGGGGTTGATTTATTCGCGACTAACACTATTTTGGAAATTACTATCGATGGCAATGTGATCTTCGTTAATTTGCAGGAAAGATTTCGGAGTCGTGATGAAGCTAAAGATCTTCTTTCCGCTACTTCGGATCCTTTTGTCGACAAGAAACGTTGGACGCTAGCTCCGCGTTCGCAGTATTTGAAGCAAGAATATCAGCCGTAACTTCTCTCATTCCCTATTTTTGCTCCTCCCTTTTCCGCGTGTTAGACTTTAACCAAACGAGGGATCGTTATGCGGAAAACATCTTCCCCAAAAAACAGCGCTATTTTTGGTGTGATTACTCAAGACCCTAACCTGATCTGGCTTGCCCATCATTTGGCCCAATCGCAAGGCTCGGAAGCTGTTTGTTCTGAAACATTGAAAAATCTGAAAATCGTGCCTAATTTGAATTTTATGGTTATCGATTTTGACTGCCTGAATGAAAAAGGTTTGATCTCGGGAATTCGCCGAGATCATCCTTCGATTGTGATCTTCGCGCTAACATCCCGCGCGGATTTGTGCGATGCGCTCAGCGAAGAGGGGGTAGAACGGGTGTTTCTGAAACCCTATCTGATAGAGCCTGTATATGCCGCGATTCTGGAAAATCTGAAGAAAACAGAAATTAATAGTAAAAAATCTGTTCTGCTTCAGGGAATTCCCAAAGCAAAAGTGCTTGTGGTGGATGATGAGGTGGAGGTTTGTGAGTTTATCCGTGATGTTCTTGAGGAATCAGAAGCGGGAGAGTTTAAAGTGCGATTTGCACATGACCCTGAAAATGCCTTAAAACTTTGCGTTGATTTTGAGCCCGATTTGGTAATTGCGGATCTTAAATTGCCTCAGATTTCAGGATTGGAATTGATTGAGCGTTTCAAACGTTTGGCTTCCTGCCCGAAAGATTTCCTGATTTTTTCAGGTTCTGATGATAGATCTAAACACATTGTGGGATATTCCTTTCTCCCCAAATCCAGCCACATGAATGAAATTGTCTCTGCCATGACGGATTTATGCAGAAAGTGGAATTTGCTCAAAAAAGCCGCGTGATTTGCTGAGCTAATGAATTGGCGGGCGGGTCACGATAAAAAACTTTGCGTCGATGGAATCGACATTCCGGAATTTGTGAGGGATGCCGGCATCAAAATAGCAGGATTCGTTGGCGTGAATGCGCCTGATTTTCCCCCCATAATTTATCTCCAGAGTTCCCGATTCCAGAAATAGACACACCATCGAATTGTCTTTAAATCGCCAGCGCTTTAATTCTTTGTATGGCTTGATTGTCATCAGGCCCAGGAAAAAATCCCGTCCACTGGTGCCGGGCGGGCTCAGGGACTGAATCGAAAATCCGTGCTGGGCATATTCGATATATCCGCGCTGGCCGAAACTGCAAATGTAAAAATTTCCTGTGTATTCTCCAATGGCCCTCTGAGCCAGTTCGGCAAATGAAATTTTAAACGCGTCCGCGATTTTGATGAGTTTGTCTGAGGAGGGATCTTGAATTCGTCCGGCGATAATGTTGAACAAATGTTTATCGGTGATATCTGTTTTTAGTGCTAGCCACGTAATGCTGATATCTTGATCTGCACCTGTACGTTCCGCGATCAGTTCTTTGATGGCTTTGCCCCAAAGCGGAATTTTCTTCCTTGGGTAATCTTTGAATTGTCCGCTTAAATCGTTCGAAATTTCGTCGTACATCGTTTTTCCCGCCAGTTATTTTAAAAATCCAAATAGTTTTTTCTTCCCACCTTTAAGCGTACCCCCCTCTGATGGGTTTGTCAAAAAAACGAAAATTCGCTTTAAACAAAAGTAATGTTGAATGCTTGCCGTTGTCAAGGCGATGTGGCAAGTTTCGAGTCGATGGAGGAGATGTAAATGAATAAAAAACAAAATCGAAAACCCACTTCCTTGAAAGGTCTGTACCGTTGGATGAAGCGCTGCTATTTACCTGCGCTTCACCGAAGGATTGAGCTTTTGCCAGGTAAAGTAGCTTTGCTGGCCAATAAGGTGGATTGCGATCATTCGCCGTTTATTGTGCTGTAATTAAACAGTTTGGATGGCCACCCAGGAGGGCTCTGGTTCCGAAAGGGACTGGGGCCCGCCATCCATTTTACGTAGTTCAACAACAAAGGGAGGTAACTATGGAATGAAAATCAATAAAGATGTTCAAATGAATGTGATTGTTGATGCTCTGGAAATTAAATTTTCAAAGGACGAAAGTCTGAATCAGAAAATTGCGGGGCTGGTTAAAAGGGGAAAAGCCGAAGAGGTGATTCCTATTGAGGTGTTTGCCTTTAGCGCGGAAGATACGCTGCTTTTGATCAAGCGTAATAATTCGCAGAAAATCAGGCACTTGTTGTTTCTGGATTCGCACAGCCAAGAGCCTTTTCATATTGAGAATATTCATAAATATAAAGTTGAATAGTTGGCCGGGTTTGATTATTCTCTTGCGATTATGAAAAAGGATTATCTTTTCAGAACAATCTCAAAAATTTTTTCTGAGCTGCCGAAAGGTCGTGTGCTTGATTTGGGGTGCGGCAATGGGCAGTATGCCAATGAGCTTGCCGGGCAGGGATTCATTGTCCAGGCGGCGGACATGGATCGTAACCGATTTCAATTTCATGATCGTATTGCTTTTGATCAGTGTGATTTGAATTGTCCACTGCCCTTTGAAGGGCAGTCGTTCGATTACGTGCTATTTCTGGAAACGATTGAGCATCTCAAAAATCCTTTCTTCGTCATCGGTGAAATCAGCCGGGTTTTAAAATCGGGTGGCGTGCTGATTATTTCTACGCCCAATATTTTAAATCTGGGTTCCCGCACACGTTTTTTTCTGGACGGAAGTTTTGATTTTTTTCGCGAGCCGCTTCTGGATTATTCTCAGTTCCACAAAAACAATTTGCACAACATGCATATTATTGTTTGGCGATATCATGAATTAGAATGGCTATTATTTGAAAGTGGATTGCAGGTTGAGCGGGTGAATGCGGACCATTTAAAGCTTCAATTGAGAATTGTCTCTTTATTCTGGCTGCCTTTTTTAAAGCTTCGGGCTTATTTCAAGGAAATACGTGCTTTGGCAAAGGGGGGCGTTGATTATCGCCGGATTGATAGGCTGCTTTTTTCCAAGGAAATTATGTGCGGCCGCCACTTGATTATCCAAGCAAGAAAAAAATAAAAATAAATGTTTGACATGGTCTCTGGGTTTTCATATACTTCGTGCCCCTTCAGTAAGGGTTACATTCCTTGTAGTTGGAACGTATCGTTGACATCATAAATTAACTAGTGATGGTTGAGAGTTTTGCCTTCAACCGGCAGAATTTTGTGACGCGTCATAAAATTCCGGTTTAAGGCAGGGCTATCTCAATTGATAGTTCTTATCGTTCTTTGAAAGTTTAAGATGTGCGAGTCGGGTCAAGGGTTCTCAAGTTGATTACGGAGAGTTTGATCCTGGCTCAGAACGAACGCTGGCGGCGTGGATTAGGCATGCAAGTCGAACGGATTCGGGTAGCAATACTCGAGTTAGTGGCGAAAGGGTGAGTAACACGTGAGTAATCTGCCCTTAGGATTGGGATAACCTCGCGAAAGCGAGGCTAATACCGAGTGTGACCGTGTTGTCTTCGGATGATACGGTGAAAGGATGGCCTCTATTTATAAGCTATCGCCTTTGGATGAGCTCGCGGTATATTAGCTAGTTGGTAGGGTAATGGCCTACCAAGGCTACGATGGGTAGCCGGCCTGAGAGGGTGTCCGGCCACACTGGAACTGAGATACGGTCCAGACTCCTACGGGAGGCAGCAGTGGGGAATCTTGGACAATGGGGGCAACCCTGATCCAGCAATGCCGCGTGTGTGAAGAAGGCCTTCGGGTTGTAAAGCACTTTCGGTGGGGACGAACAAGGTCGGGTGAATATCCCGGCCCTTGACGGTACCCAAAGAAGAAGCACCGGCTAACTCTGTGCCAGCAGCCGCGGTAAT
>JACROU010000014.1 GCA_016214265.1 Candidatus Omnitrophota bacterium | reverse complement strand
TCGCCGTTTTTAAAATATACTTCTGCGTCCGTCCTCAGGTTTTCGTATTCTTCGATCTGGCGGCCCGCACCAAATGTGATTTTTTCAGCGGGACAGTCGTCGCAGACGGCGTCGCGGTTGGAAATAATAACTCGCCCGCCAGGTTCCTGAATTGCAGCGTATTCTTTTTTGCTTTTAGCTGACGGCTGATAGCTGACAGCTAATAGCTGTCCTTTTTCATCATATTCGTATGTCCAGTCGCCGAGTTTGGCGAAAGTCTTCTCAGCCGCCGCGGTCGCTTCGTACGTGTAAACAATTTCCCGACCATCGACCAAAATCCATTTCTCGAGTTTTCCGCGCGTGTAAATTTTCTTCGAGAAATCCGGCTGAGGAATTTCAATTGAGGTGTGCCCCTGAATTTCCTCGGTTGAGCCGTCGGTGTTAAAGTATTTCGCGAACACCACGTTGCCCGCTTCGTCCGTCACGAGATTTCGAACTCGCAAGCCGTCGGGTTTCGTGATTTCCTCCACCTTTCCGTCGTGATAACGAACTTTCGTTCCATCCGTGGTTACGATTTCCGAGAGTTCGCGTCGCGATGTCTCATGGCCATCCAAATCGCGTAGACCACCCAGTCTGCGAAAAACATTTTCGTTCTCCTTTTTTATCCATATTTCATTGTGAATCCAGTCGTAAAACACCTGCTCGAAATTAGCGGGGCTTTGAATCGTCCAGCCGCGAACCATGTCTCCTTCTTTCTGGCGATACACCAGCACTTCCGAGTCCTTAATAATGAAGACAAACGAGCCATCGGCGAAAACAAATTTGGCATCCGGGTACATCTGTTTGAACTCGTCTTCCTTATCTTTGAATGGTGACTGAGGAATCGGCACATTCGCCGTAATCACCGTATCGAGCGGCTTCACTTGTCCACTGGCGTCGACATAATCGAAATCGGGACCAAGGCGGTGAATCTCACCCGATGTTTTGTCGCGGTAATAAAGATAAAGTCCGTCATGCGCGAAAAAGTCGGCATTAGGATAACCGGCGATATCAAAGCTTTTAGCTGACGGCTGAGAGCTGAGAGCTGACAGCTCAAAGGGATTCTCGTTCGGCAGAAAATCGTTCTTCGTGTGCGTGTATTCGAAGGTTGAAATATTTCCTTTTTCGTCGGTTACAATTTCACGCAGAATTTTTTCGGTGACCGGATCGAATTCGCTTATTTTTCCCGATTTGTCGCGAGCAACCGTTTTGTCGGCCAAATACGTGTAT
The DNA here is from genome assembly GCA_016214265.1 of Candidatus Omnitrophota bacterium. Classification (GTDB taxonomy): domain Bacteria; phylum Omnitrophota; class Omnitrophia; order Omnitrophales; family JACROU01; genus JACROU01. Next base: position 6,209 of record JACROU010000014.1, on the reverse strand, counting down.
TCGTAGCGCTCGATTTCTTGGCCCTGCCGGGATTTGACGGCGAGCGTCTTTTTACCACCGGTTCCGTAAGCAAACGTCGTCAGCACTTCTGTGATGGGGTCGAAACTGGATTGAAGCACGCCGTCTTGGTAGCGCTCGATTAAATTTTTCGCGACCGATTCGATGATGACGATTTCGGTACCGTCGGACAAGTATTCGTACGAATATTTTTGGGTGAGCACACCGTTTTCGTAAATTTCGCGCGGTTTTCCGTACCGGTAGCGGATTTCCGTTTCCACGGGATTCGTAATCGACGCGTGGATGAACACTTTATCGATATTGCCTGCATCATCCAGAATCGTCTCGGTATCCGGATTCGCCGGATCGTAGACAAAAACACCGGCGGGCTCGTATTTGAACAAAATATCATTCTTCTTTTTCATCCACTCGAGTTTGAAATTCGGGTCGTACACCAGCTCGATCGGCGTGTCGGCTTTGGCGATATCAACATTGATCAGGTCGGCTTTGATTTGATTCGGCTCGTACGTAAATTGATATTCCAGATTGAGGCGCGTGGTGAGTTTCTCGGGTTTTCCGTTTGCGTAAATCCAGATATCGCCGTTTGGCGAGATCATGCGGACGAGAAGACCGTTCTCAAATGTGCGGTAAGCTCCGTCGAGATCCAGAATCGTAGCTTTCAGGATATTTCCCTGATCGTCCAGATCGATATCGAGAATTTTGGAACCGTCTTTGAGTTCCAGCGTTTTAATTTTTTCATTTTCAATGGTGTACGTACCATCAGCAGTTTGGACTGTGGTGAGCTTGCCATTAGCACTGTAAGCAGAGGTAACCCCGTTTTCTGAAACCTGCGTCCGGGTAATCACGCCGCCGGATTCGGTGTAGGAAAAATTTTTGTCCTGGCCGTCTTTCGTGACTTTCGAGACCAGACCTCCGACCACGTTGATTTGTGCGCCATCTGCGTTGGTAACGGTCAAGGAATCGGGGATATCTTTCAGCTCGTAACCACTCGGGGTGATCAGAACCTTTAATTTCCCCGCAGCATCGTATCGGCCGATTTCGGTTTTGATGACGGACCAAATATGGTCACCCGAATATACAAATTCGCGAACTTCTCCGTTCTGCGACTCGCGAATGACGCGACCCGAAGTGTCGAATTGCTGAAGCACACCAGCCGGAGTGAATTGATAAGCGAGCGAACCATTTTGGGCAACCTGGATGAGCCCGTTTACGAGAAAAAGTTCCGCGTTCTGGATTTTTCCGTCGAGATCGAGGGTGACGTTTTGGACGAACGAACCGTCAGCGAGTTCGATGTGATGAATCGCTCCATTCTCGTAGAGAATTTTTGATCCGTCCGCAATTGAAACAGAAAGAAGTCCCGGCGTGTTTATGTCGATTTTTAGAGGCTTGGCAATTTGCGGCGTTTGAATGGCCTGATCGAGGAAATTCGGCAAATCCTGTGCATAATAAATAGAAGTGTCGATTTTGGTTTCGTTGCCGGCCGCGTCCTGTTCCACAATCGGGATCACATTGCCGCCTTCGACGAGCGTCACGGGCTTGGTGACGGCGGCTCCGTCTTTCGTGAATGTCAGATCGAAATTCGCGATCCGCGAAAGCGGCGAGCTGGTTACCTCAAGTTGAGGTGGAATCGTATCGAGGGTGACTTTCAAGTTCGTTTTTGTTTCGTTACCCGCGAGATCGCGCTCGGTAACATCGAGCACGTTATCACCCTCAACCAACGTGACCGGCTTTGTCACCCGCTGACCATCAGTCGTGTAAATCAACGTATAGTCTGGATTATTCGTGAGCGTCACAGAACTAAATTTAATTTCCGGTGCAATCGTGTCGAGTGTAACTTTGAGTAAAGTCTTCGTCTCATTTCCGGCCAAGTCACGCTCAACAACATCAAGTACGTTGTCCCCTTCGACAAGCGTCACGTTCTTCGAAATCGAAACACCATCGGAGGTGTAAGCCAACGTGTAGTCGGGTTTATTCGTGAGCGTTGGTGATGAAAAAATAACCTCTGGCGCGATCGTGTCGAGTGTAACCTTCAAGTTCGTTTTTGTTTCATTGCCGGCCAGATCACGTTCGACCACTTCGAGTGTGTTCTCACCTTCAACCAATGTCACGGCTTGTGTTTTTTGAGCGCCATCGGAGGTGTAGGTCAGCGTGTAATCGGGCTTATTTGTCAACGTCACAGAACTAAATTTAATTTCCGGTGCAATCGTATCGAGTGTCACTTTGAGTAAAGTCTTCGTCTCATTTCCTGCCAACCACGTCGAGGAAGTTATCCCGTTCAACGAGCGTTACGGGCTTTGTTACTTGCTGACCGTCGGTCGTATAAGTCAGCGTGTAACTCGGATTATTCGTTAAAGTAGGAGAGCTAAAAATTACTTCCGGAGCTATCGTATCAAGCGTCACCTTCAAGTTTGTTTTCGTCTCGTTACCAGCGAGATCACGTTCGGTGACATCGATGACGTTATCACCTTCGACCAACGTAACTGGCTTCGTCACTTGCTGACCATCCGTCGTGTAGGTCAACACGTAGCTCGGATTGTTTGTCAAAATCGGAGAGCTGAAGATCACCTCTGGCGCGATCGTATCGAGCGTTACCTTCAAATTTGTCTTTGTTTCATTCCCAGCCGGATCGCGCTCGACGACATCGAGGGTGTTGTCGCCTTCGACGAGCGTCACAGACCGCGTCACCTGCTGACCCTCGGTTGCATAGATCAACGTGTAACTCGGAATATTCGTCAACGTCGCGGACGAGAAAATTATTTCGGGCACGATCGTATCGAGGGTCACTTTGAGCGATGTCTTCATTTCGTTGCCGGCGAGATCACGTTCGGTGACATCGAGCACGTTATCTCTTTCAACGAGCGTTACCGGTTTCGTCACCTGTTGGCCGTCAGTCGTGTAAATCAACGTGTAGTCTGGATTATTCGTGAGCGTCACAGAACTAAATTTAATTTCCGGAGCAATCGTGTCGAGCGTGACTTTGAGCGATGTATTCGTTTCATTGCCCGCGAACCACGTCGAGGAAGTTATCCCGTTCAACGAGCGTTACGGGCTTTGTTACTTGCTGACCGTCGGTCGTATAAGTCAGCGTGTAACTCGGATTATTCGTTAAAGTAGGAGAGCTAAAAATTACTTCCGGAGCTATCGTATCCAGCGTCACATCAAAATTTAGTTTTGTTTGATTGCTGGCTAAATCCTGTTCTGCAATCTGAAGCGTGTTCAGTCCTTCAGTCAATGTTACAGGACGCGTTTTTGTGACCCCGTCCACCGTGTACGAAACTGTGTAATCGGGTTTGTTGGTGAGAGCCACTGAAGTCGCTACTACAACCGGCGCAATCGTATCGAGTGTCACTTTGAGCGATGTTTTCGTTTCGTTACCCGCGAGATCACGTTCGACAACGTCGAGGACGTTGTCGCCTTCAACGAGCGTCACGGGACGCGTCACCTGCTGGCCGTCAGTCGTATACGTCAGCGTGTAGTCCGACTTATTCACGAGGATCGGAGACGAGAAAATGATTTCCGGTGCCTTCGTGTCGAGCGTGACGCTGAGTGATGTTTTCGTTTTATTGCCGGCTAAATCCTGCTCCGCAATCTGAAGCGTGTTCAGTCCTTCAGTCAATGTCAGCGGACGTGTTTTCGTGACCCCGTCCACCGTGTACGAAAGTGTGTAATCTGGATTGTTCGTCAAAGCGACTGAAGTCGCTGCTACAACCGGCGCAATCGTATCGAGCATCACTTTCAAACTCGTTTTCGTCTCATTTCCCGCAAGATCACGTTCGATAACATCGAGCACGTTATCACCCTCAACCAACGTCACCGCCTGCGTTTTCTGAATGCCGTCCGAGCTGTAGGTTAGGGTGTAATCTGATTTATTCGTCAGCGTCGTGGAGCTGAATTTCACGTCGGGCGCAGTCGTATCCAACAGAACTTCAAGACTGGCCGTCACTTCATTACCGGCCAAATCTCTTTCTGTGAGTGAAAGCGCGTTCTTTCCTTCTGTCAAAGTAAACAGCATGAGTTTGGTCGCTCCGTCCACCTGATAAATCAATTGATAATCAGGCCGATTCACCAAATCGGGCGACTGAAATGTGATTGAGGGCGCGACCGTATCGAGGGTCACTTTCAAGTTCGTCTTTGTTTCGTTCCCAGCCAGATCGCGCTCAACCACATCGAGAGTGTTCTCTCCTTCAACCAACGTGACTGGCTTCGTCATTTGCTGGCCGTCAGTCGTGTACGTCAACGTATAACTCGGATTATTTGTCAACGTTGCCGAGCTAAATTTAATTTCCGGTGCCTTCGTGTCGAGCGTCACATCAAAATTCAGATTCGTTTGATTGCCGGCTAAATCCTGTTCTGCAATCTGAAGCGTGTTCAGTCCTTCAGTCAATGTCACCGGACGTGTTTTCGTGACCCCGTCCACCGTGTACGTGAGCAAATAATCCAGCTTGTTGGTGAGAGCGGCTGAAGTCGCTACTACAACCGGCGCTTTTGTATCGAGTGTGACTTTGAAAGAAGTTTTCGTCTCATTCCCAATAGCATCCCGTGCGGAAATATTAAGAATGTTATCCCCTTCCGCAAGCGTCACCGGCTTCGTCACAAGAACACCATCAGCGGTGTAAGACAAAACATAATTTGATTTATTCGTTATATTAGATGAAGCAACAATGACTTCCGGAGACTTCGTATCAAGAGTCACGTTGAAAGTTTGATTCGTCACATTGCCCGCTGCATCTTGCTCGGTTATTGTGAGTGTGTTCACGCCTTCAACAAGTGTTTCCGTTCGAGTCTTTGCGACGCCATCCACCGTGTACGTCAGCAAATAATCCGGATTGTTCGTTAACGCGGCTGAAGTCGCTACTACGAGTGGCGCAGTCGTGTCCTGCGTGAACTGGCCAAAACGAACAGTGAGATTGCCGGTTCGTTTATCCACAGCCACGGTATTCTGGCTGACAACGAAATTCACAAAACGCACCTGGCTGATATCAATTTTCGAAGCGATCTTCGACAAATCAATTTGATAAACGGTTTCTTCCGTTGAATTAAGATTCTCGAGAAGCAGATTGACCCTCTTTCCTTTTGCATCCTCAATCTCCAGCTGAACATTCGTCGCATCCCCTTTTACCGCGGCGGCGATGAAGGGCGAATTCGAAAAATCATAGGTTTCTATTTTCGAAGTGGAAAAATTATCGTAGTAATACGACACGCCGCTCCACGATCCCGTCGGCGTTACGTTATAGGCGAGCAGGCGTGTGTTCGCGTCAATCGCGGTAACGCGCGTTCCTCCGGTGGAACCGCCCGTAACCTCGGCGCGCGGATTTCCGGGCATGGGATCGTATATGTATGAAGCTAAATTAGTCGGAGCGACGGGATACTGATACGGCGAATCAAATCCGCCCGCACGAACGGCGAGCCGTCCCTGAAACTTTCCGGTTATCGCATGTTCCTGATCAATCACAAAATTAATGAAGCGGATCCGGGTCCAGTCGAGTCTTGCGGAAAGCTGATCGCGTCTGATTTCATAAATGCGCTCGACCCCCGCCAGCCCCGTGGCGTTTACAAGATCGATAGTGTCACGCACTCCGCTGCCATCCTCCACTTCCATTTTGAGACTGCCCGCGTCCGTCAAAATGGCGAAACGCAGAGCCGGCATTGCGGAAAGATCCGCGGTTTCAATATTTCGGGTTCCGTAATCGTCATATTTGAATGTAATCCCGGACCAGGAATATCTGCGCGTGACATCGTAATCAATGACCGCGCCCTTCTCATCCGCCCGGACTAATTTGGTACCCGAGGAGGATCCGCCCACCAAAACAACATCCGGACCGGCAGGCATATTTGTGACGGAATCGGACGCGGCGTTGTAGTCAGGATAAATTTCTTGTCTTCCGGAAACGAAACGGGATGGTTGGACGGGCTGTAACGGACTGTCCGGGGCGATAAAATTCTGAAGAGACGGAGTTTGATCAGGAGTAAACGCGCTTTGATTTTGCTGTGCGGCCTGCTGGGTTTTGGCTTGATATTGATCGGGTGTGATTACCGGAGTGAGCTGGCCGTGTAGGCAATCACGGAAAGGGAGCCAAATCCGATCATGGCAGGAACCGGGCCGGCGGAAATGGTGTTTTTGAATTTGAGAGAGAAAAAGTAGTCGCAGTGCTGTGGAGTCTGTGGGCAACTCCGGAGGAGTTGTCCAAGCG
>JACROU010000007.1 GCA_016214265.1 Candidatus Omnitrophota bacterium | reverse complement strand
CGGGTCTTGATCGCAGTAGGAAAACTTTAAACCTATTCACCACTCCTGAAGACTTTCGTCTCCAGGGATTTACGCCACTCTCTGCCCCATCGCCGGACCACCTTGATTATTTTTGGTCCCATTTCGATGCGCGCCTACACATTCTTTGCTGTTGAGTTTAGTAAGACTGGGAGAGCGCCCCTTCATACCGATATAACGCTCCATCATCCTCATTTCGGCAGGGTCTAAATAGAGAATTTCCTTATTCGCATATTCAATTGCAAGATGACGCTTCGCTTCCTTGCCGATTTTGAGCTGCTTGGTTCCAATAAATCTACCGATTCCATATTTAAGGTGGACAACATAATCACCGCGCCGGATATTGACCAGATGGTCAAATGGTTCCGTGTCCTCGATTTCCTCTTCATATTTAGAGAGTTTTCTCTCATAAATCTCACTCAAAGGAATAATTCGAATGGACGGAAAACTATGGTAGGTTTTTGAACTCGTTGGCGAAAAATCCCGGATACTTTCAATTTTTTCCAGTTCGAAAGAAATACGAACCGGATATCGATATGTCAGAGGAAAAACATCAAGCAGATATCCACGAAACGAGAAATCACCGGGGCGGGATACAAAATCTTTTTCGACATAACCTAGAGATTTAAACTGATCTGAAAGATTTTCATGAGGAATTTTATCGCCGACAGAAAGTCGAAGAACCCGAAAATCAGTGGACATTATTACTTTAGGAATTCAGCGATTCGTGAAAGTCCCTTTGTAATATTCTCATCCGAGGTGGCAAAACTAAGGCGGATATGCTGATCACTGCCGAAAACATCCCCGGGGACAACGGCTACCAAATTTTTTTCTAATAGACGTTCCGCGAAAGCGCCGCTGGTCATTCCGGTTTTTGAAATGTTAACAAAAAAGTAAAAGGCTCCGTCAGGGTAAATATAAGTAAGTTTCGGAATTTTGTTAAGAATATCGGCCATCAAATTCCTGCGTTGCTCAAACACCTTGCACATCTTAACCACTTCCGCTTCCCCTTTAATCAAGGCCTGAACAGCACCATACTGCGAAAATGTGTTTGGATTTGATGTTGCATGACTTTGTAAATTATCCATCCGCTCGACGATTTCTTTCGGACCCGCAAGATATCCCAAACGCCAGCCCGTCATCGAATAGGCTTTGCTCATGCCGTTTACGGTAAGCGTCAATTCTTTGATTTGCGGATTCAATGAAGCAATGGATATATGCCTTTTGCCGTCATAAATCAGCTTTTCATAAATTTCATCGCTGATCACAAAAACCTGATGTTTTACGGCAATGCGCGCAATCTCTTCAAGCTCTTCCTTCTCATAAATCACACCCGTAGGATTAGACGGCGAGTTTATGACGATGATTTTTGTTTTTTGGGTAATCTTATTTTCAAGTTCTTTGGCAGATAGTTTGAACCGGTCAGATTCTTTGGTTTCCAAAAACACAGGCTCACCGCCCGAAAGCCGAACCATTTCCGGATAGCTCAACCAGAATGGAGACGGGATAATCACCTCGTCCCCTTCATTCAAAAGAACCTGAAAAGCATTGAAAAGGGAGTGCTTCGCCCCGTTAGAAACGATAATATTTTCTGCGGCGTATTTCAGGCCATTATCCCGCTCAAGTTTTGAGATAATTTCTTTTTTTAGTTCAGCAATTCCCGAGGACGGAGAATATTTGGTCATCCCTTTTTGAAGGGCCTGAATGGCGGCTTCTTTGATGAAAGAAGGGGTGTCAAAATCAGGTTCCCCGGCACCAAATGAAACAACGTCCAGCCCTTGTTGTTTCATCTTCTTAGCTTTATCTGTAATTGCAAGTGTTTGCGAGGGTTTTACGAGTTCAATACGGCGTGAAAATTGTATTGTTTTCATAGAGAATGAGGGGGAAGTTGATCCTACAGTTATTTATCGCCTTTAAGAAATTTTCTTAACGTGGTCAGAAACCCTCCCTTTTTCTTTTCTTCATCAGTCTTCTGTACTTCGGAAGGTTTAGTCTCTTCACCCTTAGGCTTCTTTTCCTTCTTAGACTTTTCTTCCTCAAGTGTTTCCTTCTTTACAACTTTGACATCTTCCCATTTCTTCTTCTGCGGCACTGCCTTACCTTTTTCCTTCTTGGCCTTAGGTTTTGGTTCTACCACCTCAATAGGTTTTGAAAACTCAAGATACACCATCTGAGCGCCGTCTCCTGGCCGGCATGATTCGCGGATAATGCGTGTGTAGCCACCCTTAACCTGACTAAATGCTGGAGCAACCTTTTCGAACATTTTTTTTGCGAGCGGTTCAGAATACAACTCCGAGATAATTTGACGCCGGGCATGGAGTGTATTTCGTTTAGCAATCGTAATAAGCTTTTCCGCCAAACGTCTCGCCTCTTTCGCGCGATCTATGGTCGTACGGACCCGCTGATGTTCGATTAAACCCTCCACAATATGAGCCAACATAGCTCTTCTGTGGGATACGGTTACGCCTAGTTTTGCATTCTTACGCCGGTGTCTCATGCTTTTTCGTTAGCCTTTTTTGAATGTCCATCCCCAAACCAAGACCCATTCCAGCCAAAATCGAACTGATCTCGCTCAAAGATTTTTTACCAAAATTTTTATATTTAAGCATTTGCGCTTCAGACTTTTGAATCAATTCCCCAATCGTCTTGATATTGGCCGCTTCCAAACAGTTCGCGCTACGAACGGAAAGTTCCAATTCAGATATCGGTTTATTGACCATATCCACAAATTCCTTATCGACTTCTTCCTCATCTTCTTCTTCCTCGATTGGAATTTCGCCATAATTTACAAAAATATCCAAATGTCTTTGAAGGATATTAGAAGCATACAGCATGCACTCTTCTGGCGTAAGTGCGCCATTTGTCCATATTTCGACAACCAGACGGTCATAGTCTGTTACCTGTCCAACGCGAGTCTCTTCAACATAATAATTGACCTTACGTATTGGAGAGAAAATAGAGTCGATTGGAATAACGCCAATGGGACTGTCTTCTTGTTTGTTTTTGTCAGCAGAAACATAACCACGACCTCTGGCAACATCCATTTCCACAGAAAATTTAGTGTCCTTAGTCAGGGTGCAGATTTTTAAATCCGGGTTTACAATTTCGATAGTTTCATCGGTTTGAATGTCCCGCGCTGTAACATCACCCTTCTTTTTTACATTGATAGAGATTTTTTTTGGCCCTTTGGCATGGTATTTCAGAACCAGATTCTTCAAATTAAGGATAATCTGCGCTACATCTTCCTGAACGCCATCCAATGCGGAAAATTCATGCAAAGCCCCTTCAATTTTTACAGAAGTAACTGCCGCTCCTTCGATTGAAGAGTAAAGCACCCGCCTTAATGAATTTCCGATCGTGGTTCCAAATCCTTTTTCAAAAGGCTCAGCAATAAACTTCCCGTAGGTCGGAGTGAGTGTTGATTTCTCACATTCAAGGCGTTTCGGCATCTCAAACGTCTTCCAGCGAATTCCCATTTTATCCCTCTCCTTCTTCTTAGTTTTTCAAACCAAAACGAGCATAAGCCCGCCAAAAAAAATAACGATTACTTGGAATAAAGCTCAATAATCTGCTGCACTTCAACCGGCAGGCCCGCTTCTGACTCCTCGGGCACTCGGACAATCTTTCCAATCAATTTCTCCGCATTCATTTCTAGCCATGCTGGAACGGTCTGATCCTGGCGTTTTTCTAATGTTTGCCGAACCCGCTTTTCAGTACTCTCATCATTGCGAAGCGTGATTTGATCTCCAATCTTGACCAAATAAGACGGCACATTGACCAGAACACCATTCACAAATATTTTCTTGTGACGAACCATTTGACGGCCTTCACCGCGGGACAATGACCACATAAGGCGATAGATCGTGTTGTCAAGTCTGCGCTCCATCAGCTGTACTAAATTATTGCCCGTAACCCCCTTCATTCTCGAGGCTTCAGCAAAATTCTTACGGAATTGCCTCTCGAGCACGCTATAAAACTTCTTCATCTTCTGCTTCTCGCGAAGCTGAACGCCGTAGTCAGAGAGTTTCGTGCGGGCTTTTCCGTGCTGTCCGGGAGCAAAATTTCTTTTTTCAATAGCGCATTTGGCACCAAAACAACGCGTGCCTTTCAAAAAAAGTTTTACGCCCTCTCTCCGGCACAGTTTACATTTTGATTCAATTTGACGTCCCACTACGTTATCTCCTCTCTAAATTCTTGAGTTAATTCCTAATTCTTCAGATTATACTCTGCGTCTTTTTGGCGGACGACATCCATTATGAGGAATGGGTGTCACATCCTTAATGGCGGTGATACTGAGCCCCGCTTGTTGTAATGCGCGAATCGCTGATTCACGACCTGATCCCGGCCCCTTTATAAAAACCTCTACTTCCTTCAGGCCAAGCTCTAGCGCTTTCTTAGCAGCCTGTTCAGAAGCCACCTGAGCGGCAAATGGAGTAGATTTCTTTGATCCCTTAAATCCGGCCGCGCCCGCGCTTGAGAAACAAATTGCATTTCCCTTGGGGTCCGTAATGGTAACGATAGTGTTGTTGAAGGTAGCTTGAATATGCGCAATCCCCTTCGTAATCCCTACTAATTTTTTTCCTTTTTTCGCCATTTAACTATTCTCCTCAAATCTATATAAATTATGTGGGTGAAGGCGCAGCTTTCTTAAGACCACCAATTGTCTTTCTCGGTCCTTTACGGGTTCGGGCATTCGTATGGCTCCTCTGACCTCGAACCGGCAAACCTTTTACATGACGATTTCCTTTATAACATTTGATATCAATAAGTCTCTTTATATTCTGCTGAACGTCCCTTCTCAGATCTCCCTCAACCTTATAACCGCCTTTTTGAATTACAGCAGCAATTGATGAGATCTCTTTCTCTGTCAGATCTTTAGCTCTCTTATCCGGGCTTATACCTGCTTCCTTCAAAATAATAACGCCCAGCGCCGGTCCGATTCCATAAATATAACGGATGGCCACTTCCATTCTCTTCTCTTTTGGAATATCAATTCCTAGTAAACGCGGCATGCTGTTCCTCTTTTTCTTTTATATTAACCCTGTCGCTGCTTGTGTTTTGGGTTTTCACAAATGATGTAAACAATTCTACGGCGCCGTACAATTTTGCATTTATCACAAATACGCTTTACTGAACTACGAACTTTCATTGTTTGTAACTCCCTTTACTTTACTCGAAATGTAATTCTTCCTCGTGTCAAATCATAAGGTGACAACTCAAGTTTAACTCTATCCCCTGGAAGAATTTTTATATAGTGCATCCTCATTTTACCAGAAATATGCGCCAGAACTTTATGACCGTTGTCGAGCTCTACTCGGAACATCGCATTAGGAAGCGGCTCCACAACAATTCCCTCTACTTCAATCGCATCTTCTTTTGGACTCAATTGTTCCTTCTTCCTATCTAAATATCAATCTTTCTCAAAATTAGTTAGCACTTCAGGGCCATCCTTAGAAATAACCACTGTCTCTTCATGATGGGCTGAGAGACTTCCATCCTTTGTCACCACTGTCCAGCCATCATCTAAAATTTTCACTTCTGGGCGCCCCATATTCACCATGGGCTCAATAGCGATAACCAAGCCTTGCTCCAGCAAAATACCGCGTCCTGGCTGTCCAAAATTTGGAACCTGAGGATCTTCGTGTAAAGCCACTCCAATTCCATGCCCAACAAAATCTCTCACAACACCGTAGCCAAAACTTTCAACATATTTCTGAATTTTATTTGAAAGATCTCCAATACGAGAACCCTGTGTTGCTGCTGTCAATCCTTCAAACAGAGATTGTTTTGTAACCTCAATAAGTTGTTCTGATTCGTGCGATATTTTTCCTACAGGCCATGTTCTTGCCGCATCACTAAAATAGCCCTTATGCTTAACGCCGATATCCAGGCTAATAATATCCCCATCTTTGAGTACTCTATCTGAGGGTATACCATGCACAACTTGTTCATTTACCGATGTGCAAACGCACGCCGGAAAACCATAATACCCTAAAAACGCAGGCTCAACTTTCAAAGAACGTATTATCTTCTCGGCTTTCGAATCAATATCGATTGTCCGAATTCCCGGTTTAACAAAATCCTTAAGTCTGATGAACACATCCTTAAGAATGTCAGCGGCTTCCCGCATGATTTTGATTTCCCGGTCAGACTTCAATGCAACCATGACTATCTAGCGGGTACTGACTTTAGAATTTCCAACAGATGCACATCTAATTCTTTTACTTCCAAATCTGCATTAACTTCTTTTAATTGACCTTGTTTTCTATAGTAGTTAATCAGTGGTTCTGTATCCTTTTTGTAAACCTCGAGTCTTTTGAGAATTGTTTCTTCATGGTCATCTTTTCTCTGAACCAACGCGGATCCGCACTCATCGCAAATATTTGATTTCTTCGGCGGCATATTGGCGATGTGATAATTTGCGTTGCACTTAGGGCACATCCTTCTGCCTGTTAGTCGACGTAAAATAGTTTTAAGCGACGCATTGAAATCGATCACGGCATCCAAATGAATACCAACTTGACAAAGAGCTTGGTCAAATGCTTCCGCTTGGCCTAGTGTTCTTGGAAAACCGTCTAATAAAAAACCTGCTTGGGTATCCCGTTCTTGCAATCGCTCCTTCACCATTTGAATAACAACCGAATCAGGAACAAGACCACCGGATTCCACATACGACTTTGCCTTTTTACCAATTTCAGAGCCGTCATTAATCTTCGCCCTTAAAATATCCCCAGTAGAAATATGAGGAATATGATATTTAGCGCTTAAAATTTTTGCGTGCGTCCCTTTGCCCGCACCCGGAGGTCCAATAAAAACAAGCCTCATCGACGCCCCTTCACTTTTCCCTTTTTCAAGAATCCCTCATAATGACGCATCAATAATTGACTTTCTATAGCCTTAGCCGTATCTAAAACAACACCCACTATAATCAGCAAACCCGTGCCCCCAAAGAAACTAGCGATCAAAAACGGAATATTCAAAACTTTTGGTGAAGCTAAAACACTCGGGATTAGCGCAATAATAGCCAGAAAAATAGCTCCACTAAACGCGATCCGCGTCATCGTGTAATCTAAATACTCTGCCGTGTTTTTACCAGGCCTGATTCCTGGAATAAACCCTCCGTATTTTTGGAGGTTATTGGATACATCAATGGGGTTAAATGTAATCGCTGTATAAAAAAACGTAAAAAATAAAATAAAAAGAGCGTAAAGCACTTCATACACCCATTGTCCAGGCGACAATGCGTGTGTAAGCCCCTGCATCCAGCCCGTCCGAACAAAAGCTCCGATCGTCGCCGGAAATAAAATAACGGACTGTGCAAAAATAATTGGAATTACTCCAGCCTGGTTCACCTTAAGCGGCAAATAGGTGCTGCCTCCGCCGTAAACTCGATGCCCTCTTACCTGCTTGGCATATTGTACAGCAATTCGTCGTTGACCTTGAATAATCGCTATAACACCTAAAATAACTCCGACAAACAGGACCATCATAATTGCCAGCTTCCAATACGGAAGCTGCTGTCTTGCAGGGTCAAATGGTGACACTAGCACAAATGTCTGCCAAATTGCAGTTGGTATAGAATCAATGATGCCAATGGTAATTAATATCGACATCCCATTCCCTATACCCCGTTGATCAATCTGCTCACCCAACCACATAATAAAAGCTGTTCCAGTAGTCAGCGTAAGAATTGTCATTAGTCGAAAACCAAGTCCTGGATGAGGCACTACAACCATCCCGTTAAAAGCATTCGGATTTTCGAGCCAAAGAGAAATAAAGAAAGTTTGAATTATTCCCAATATAACCGTGGTGTAACGGGTATATTGAATAATTTTCCGTCTCCCTTCCTCTCCCCCTTCTTTTGCCAGCTTCTCCAGATGTGGAATGACCACGGTCAAAAGCTGCAAAATGATAGAAGCCGAAATATAGGGCATAATGCCCAAAGCAAAAATCGTAGCCTTCTGGAGCGCTCCTCCAGAAAACATACCCATAATGCCAAAGAGCGTACCGCCTGGTGTATTTGAAATACTTTGAAAAAAGTGATTTAGCGCCGTACCGTCAATACCAGGAGTGGGAACATGAGCACCCACACGGTAAATAAATACAATAACTAGAGTAAATAATATTTTGCTACGTAATTCTGGAATCTTAAACGCATTTGCTAGCGCTTGTAACATTGATCACCAATAGAAAAATTCTTATGCTTTTAACAGAATTACCTTACCGCCAGCTTTTTCAATTTTCTGCTTTGCACTTTCACTAAATGCATGTGCTTCAATCTCAACCGGGGCCTTTAACTCACCCTGCCCCAGCACTTTTAAACCATGTTTTATCCGGCTAACCAGACCTATCTCAAGCGCTTTTGTAGGATTGATTTTCTTCTCGCCAGATTCAGCAATTTGCGTCAAGTTGATAACTGAAAATTTCTTTTTGAAAGGAGAATTAAATCCACGCTTGGGAACACGTCTTATGAAGGGCATTTGTCCGCCCTCAAATCCAGGGAACCAGCCTTTCCCCTGTCCGGATCTCGCTAACTGTCCCTTGTGTCCTTTGGTTGATGTTTTTCCGTGTCCTGAACTTGTTCCTCTACCGAGTCTTTTCTTTTTTTTCTTATAGGGATGTTTAGCGTTCATGAATTTTGTTTTGCCTCTAATTCTGATTTTGATTCATGTAGATTTGAAAGCAAATGCTGAAAACCATCTACGGATGCTCTTATGACATTGATCGCATTGCTAGTACCCAAACTCTTAGTCAAAATATCCTTTATCCCAACGGCTTGACAAAGCGCGCGAACTGGCCCACCCGCAATAATTCCAGTTCCTGGCGCAGCAGGCTTCATAATGACTCTACCTGCTCCATAGTGCCCAATCACTTCATGTGGAATAGTCATTCCTTTAATTGGAACTTTAAATAAGCTCTTTCTAGCCCTAACAGTCCCTTTACGAATTGCATCAGCCACTTCATTGGCTTTTCCGATAGCAAAGCCCGCCTCACCCTGACCATTCCCAACCACAACCAATGCAGCAAAAGAAAACCGTTTACCACCCTTTACAACTTTAGAACATCGATTCACAAAAATAACTTTCTCATAAGCTTCCATCGTTGGCGCGGCGCTACCAACTATTTCTAGTCCTTCCGCATCCAATCTGACTGGAGCTTTCCCTTTTCCTACAACACCTGCTTTTCCGGGTTTAGCCGGTTTTTCTCTTTGATTTTTTGGCATATTCTCTCTTAATCCTTAACGTTAAAATTCCAAACCAGCCTTACGAAGGCTGTCAGCAATTGCTTTTATTCTGCCGTGATAGAGATAACCGCCCCTATCAAAAGCTATTTTTTTAATTCCCTGCTGCAAAACTTTTGGCCCAAACATTTCACCAAGCTTCGTTGCAGCTTCAATGCTTCCAGTTGATTTAATTTTTTTCCGAAATTCTTTGTCTTGCGTCGAGAACGCAATCAATGTTTTCTGATTCACATCATCGATAAACTGAACGATAAGATGATTTAAAGACCGGTAAACCGACAGTCTTGGTTTCTCCGATGTTCCATACACTTTCTTTTTGATTCTTAAATGGCGTCTTAAACGCGATAATTTTCTTTCTTGAATTTGTGCCATGTGATTATCCTACCGCCTTACCTTGTTTACGACGAATTTGCTCACCCTTATAACGGACACCTTTGCCTTTGTATGGCTCTGGCTCAAACAGCCTTCTGATATTTGCAGCAACTTGACCGACCAAATATTTATCAGAACCACGCACAATGACCTGTGTTGGTTTTGGAGTCTCGACTTTAATGCCCGCTGGAAGCGGAAATTCAATAGGGTGCGAAAAACCAAGCGCAAAACTAACTGATGTTGGTTTTGCTTGCGCCTTAAAACCGACGCCCTCAATTTCAAGTTCTTTCACATATCCCTCAGTAACTCCGACAATGCAATTCTGAATCATGCTTCTTACGAGTCCATGTAGAGAACGGTCTTCCTTCTGGTCTGAGGCCCTTTCCACTAAAACCTGAGAACTATCAACCTTGACCTTCACTCTTGGGTGCACGACAAGGTCCAGCTTCCCCTTCGGTCCCTCAAAATGGATATTCTGGGCACTAATCTGAATTTTTACGCCTGATGGAATAACCACAGGTTTTTTTCCAATTCGAGACATTAAATTAATTCCTTTTCTTTACCAAACTTTAATCAGTAACTCACCACCAACATTGTTTTCTCTTGCCTTTTTGTTGGTCAGCAGTCCTTTAGGGGTTGATATGATAGAGATACCAAATCCACCAAGCACCTTTTTAACATCTTTAGAAGACACATATTTTCTCAATCCCGGCTTAGATACTCTACCAAGAAAACGAATGGCTGGCTCATTAACCTGGTGCTTTAAGTGGACCCTCAGAAACTTTTTATTTCCCTCATCGATTGTTTTGTAATCTTCAATATAATTTTCTTCCTTCAAGATTGAACAAATCCCGGCAAGCATTTTTGACGACGGAACCGTAATTTTTTCTTTCTTTGCCTTGGTGGCATTTCGAAGGACAGTAATAAAATCTGAAATCGGGTCTGTTGCTGCCATTATTATCTCCTACCAGCTTGATTTGGTTACACCAGGAATAATTCCCTGGTTCGCTAATTCTCTAAAACAGATACGGCACATCGCGAAACGTCTTAAGAAACCTCGAGACCTTCCACACACCTTGCACCGGTTATATCTCCGTACTGGAAATTTGGGCTCACGCTGTTGCTTAATAATCAAACATGTTTTTGCCATAGTCGTTTCTAATTACCTATTCTACTTCCTGAATGGAAATCCTAGCCATTCTAGAAGCTTTTTGGAATGCTCTATATTTTCACTGCTTGTTACGAAAGTAATATCCATTCCCTGAACTTTTTTGATTTTATCAAATTCAATTTCAGGAAAAATGCTCTGTTCCTGCAATCCCATCGAATAATTCCCATGATCATCAAACGATTTGTCAGAGAATCCTCTAAAATCGCGGATTCTCGGCATCGCAACATTCATCAAACGATCTAGAAATTCGTACATCCGGTTACGACGCAAAGTCACCTTAATTCCAATGGGCATACCTGCCCGCAATTTAAATGAAGCGATTGATTTCTTCGCCCGGGTAATAACAGGTCTTTGACCAGCAATCATGGTCAATTCCTCTAACGCCTGATCTATAATTTTAATATCAGAAGAACCTTCTTTTACACCCATATTCAAAACAATTTTTTCTAATCGCGGAATTGACATTACATTTTTGTAACCAAACTCTTTAGTCATTCTCGGCATAACTTCTTCTCGGTAGCGTTTTAGAAGTCTTGGCGTATTTGCGATAGATTCAGCAGTCTTCTTCATCCAATTAGCTCCTGTGACTTTTTACCGATACGTTTCTTGCTTCCATCGGCAAGAAAGCTAAATCCAACACGGGTTGGTTTCTGCGTATTCGGATCGACCAGCATAACATTCGAAATGTGAATCGAGGCTTCACGATGAATCACGCCACCTTTAGGGTTATCCTTTGTTGGCCGAGAGTGCTTTGCAGCCAAATTGATTCCCTCAATCAGCAACCTGCCTTTCGCTGGAAATACGCGGAATACCTTTCCCTGCTTACCTCGGTCTTTTCCGGTTATTACCTTTACAATATCATTTTTCTTTATTTTGAGCCGTTCCATAATTAAACCACCTCAGGTGCTAGCGAAATAATTTTTGCGAAGTCTTTATCACGAAGCTCACGCGCAACCGGGCCAAAAATACGTGTTCCGCGAGGGTTTTTCTGGTTATCAATCAACACAATGGCATTTGAATTAAAGCGAACAATCGACCCATCTTTTCTACGAATCGGGTTTCTTGTCCGCACAACAACTGCTTTGACAACCTCTCCCTTCTTCACTCCACCCTCAGGAATTGCTTCCTTAACGTTGGCAGTAATAATATCTCCCACAGTAGCAGTATGCTTGTTCTGTCTACCAAGAACCCCAATCATAGATGCTTTTCTTGCACCGCTGTTGTCGGCAATTTCAAGAATACTCCTCATCTGAATCATGACTTAATAACCTCAACAATTCTCCATCTTTTTGTTTTTGAGATCGGCTTACACTCTCTGATCAAAACCTTATCACCGGGCTTAGAAACACCATTTTGATCATGCGCTTTGTACTTCTTAAAGAGCTTGATTACTTTTTTGTATTGAGGGTGCTGCGTCAAACGCATCACTTGTACAACAACAGTTTTCTGCATCTTATTGGACACAACTGTGCCAACCCGTTCTTTTCGATATCGATGTTCCGATGCGTTAAGATTACTTTTTTCCATTGATAATTCCTATTTCTTATCTAGTTTCTTAATTTCGGTTTTCACAGTTAAAAGACGAGCAATATCTTTTTTCGTTGTTTTAAGTCGAGAAAATTGTTCCAACTTTTGATTCTTGGCCTGAATTCTCAGATTAAGAAGATCTTTCTTCAGGGCATTCACCTTTTGATCTATTTCATCGATAGATAAATTTCTAATTTCAGCTGATTTCATATATTTTCCTTATACCGCTAATGCAGCAACTCGCTTCACGAACATAGTTCTAAACGGAATTTTGTAAGCACACAATCTCATAGAAGAACGCGCCAACTCTTCTGGAACACCATCCATTTCAAATAATACGGTACCCGGTTTAACAACAGCAACGTAATACTCCGGAGCTCCCTTGCCTTTTCCCATACGCGTTTCAGCCGGTTTTTTTGTGTAAGACTTATCGGGGAATACTCGAATCCAAATTTTGCCTCCACGCTTAACGTGACGGGTAAGCGCCACACGAGCCGCCTCAATTTGAATCGCTGTCAACCAACCACGATCTAAACACTTTAGCCCATACTCACCAAACGACAAGGCATTTCCTCTAGTAGCAATTCCCCGCCTTTTTCCGCGATGATTTTTGCGGAACTTAACCCGCTTTGGCATCATTGCCATTATTCAGCCCTCTTCTCAGTATTTGCTTCCGTCGATTGAGCATCTTCAGCCTTCGGCGCTTCTGGAACTGCAACCTGCATCACTTCTTCACTTTGCTCTGGGCGCTGCTGGCGATGTCTACGACGAAATCTTGAAGCTTTTTCTTGCCCTTCTTCGGCAACTTCTTTACGTACAAGAACATCCCCCTTATAAATCCAAACTTTTACACCGATAGTTCCAAATGTAGTAAACGCTTCTGAAAAACCGTAATCAACGTCTGCACGAAATGTATTCAGAGGAACCTTTCCTTCTTTGTATCCTTCCGTGCGCGCAATCTCAGCCCCCCCCAAACGGCCAGCACAAAGAATCTTTACTCCACCAGCACCTTTTGCCAGTGCGCTCGTAACCGCTTTTTTCATTGCCTTTCTGAACGCAACGCGCTTTTCCATCTGCATAGCCACATTTTCAGCGACAAGTTGTCCATCAATCTGTGGAATTTTAATCTCTTTTATATCAATAAGAATCTCGTTAGGCGAAATCTTCGCTAAATCTTCCTTGATCCGATCGATCTCCTGGCCACGTCTTCCAATAATAATTCCAGGACGTGCTGTAAAAATTCGAACACGCACTTTCCCAGAGAATCTCTCAATCTCAATATTGGATATGCCCGCAAAGCCCAAGCTCTTCTTGATGGTCTTTCTGATTTTTAAATCTTCATGCAAAAATCGGGCATAGTCTTTTTTCCCGGAAAACCATTTTGCCTTCCAGCCCCTGATGTAGCCTAATCTTAATCCGTACGGATGCGCTTTCTGTCCCAAAGGTAACTCCTTATGCTGAAGCTTTCGCCGTTTTTTCTTTTTTTCGGCTTGAGCCCATCACTTTCTTTTTCGTTTCGGTTTTTTCAACACTGGATACTGGTCGGTTATCAATTGCAACATGTTTTTCACCCAAAACAACAGTCAAATGAGTAGTTCTTTTAATAATACGATCTGCACGCCCCATCGAACGAGTCATGATCCTTTTAAATGTGGGGCCGCCATCAGCGCGAACTTCTTTAACAAAAATTTTACCGTCATCCATTTTCTTTTCTTTTGCGCTGGAAATAGCACTGCGTAATCCCTTTTCCACGATACGAGCGCTCTTTTTGGGAAGTAGGCGAAGATGTGCCAAAGCTTCATATGCTGGCTTGCCTTTAATGGCAGTCAAAACCATTCGTACTTTTCTTGGCGCCATACGAATATATTTGATAATAATTTTGGTATCCATTTTAGTTATTAAACCTTCGCGCCAGCTGCAGCGGCTTTTGCTTTATCTTGTGAAGCGCTGTGTTTTCTAAATGTTCGCGTTGGGGCAAACTCACCTAATTTATGCCCAACCATATTTTCAGTGACAAACACATTCGCAAAATCTTTCCCATTGTGCACTGAAAATTGAAACCCTACAAACTCGGGGGTGATTGTTGACCTTCTACTCCAAGTCTTAATGGGCTTCTTATCACGACGATCCAGAGCTATTTTAACCTTTTCCATCAATCGTTCATCGACAAACGGACCTTTGTGCTTTGCTCTAGGCATACTACTTTCTCCGATCCTTCACTATATACTTGTTAGTAGATTTATTACGTGTACGGGTCTTGTAACCACGCGTTGGAAGTCCCCATGGATTAACAGGATGCCGCCCGCCAGATGTTTTACCCTCGCCACCACCATGAGGATGGTCAACTGGGTTCATAGCAACACCCCTGTTTGCGGGATTGATTCCCAACCATCGTTTACGACCTGCTTTACCAAGAGAAATATTTTCACGATCAATATTGGAGCACTGCCCGACTGTTGCATAGCATTCAAGCGGAATCATTCTAACTTCACCAGAAGGAAGCTTGATATGAGCATACTCATTCTCTTTTGACAAAATCTGTGCAGCACAACCTGCAGAACGAACCATTTTTGCTCCCTGCCCGGGAATCAGCTCAATACAATGTACCGGAGTGCCTGGAGGAATATTCTTGAGGGGCAAACTGTTTCCGTTCTTCACCTCAACATTTTCACCACTCTGAACAAACTCACCTACTCTTAAATTATCAGGCGCAAGAATATATGCTTTCTCTCCAGCTTGATATTCAACCAGGGCAATTCGAGCTGAGCGGTTTGGATCATACTCGATAGTTAGAACTTTGGCTTCAGATACATGCTTCGCACGGTGAAAATCCAAAATGCGAAGGCGACGTTTATGGCCACCACCGCGATGGCGGCAAGTAATATGGCCGTGTGAATTTCTTCCGCCCGTGCGCTTCTTAATCTCTGTCAGGGGCTTAAACGGTGTGGTAGCCGTCAACTCAGAGAAATCATACGCATTACCAAAGCGTCGTGTAGGTGTTGTTGGTTTAAATTTAATTATTCCCATGAAATCTTAATCTCCAGTACTAAGCCAAATCCAGCTTTTCGCCCTTTTTCAGGGTGACAATCGCCTTTTTCCAGTCAGATGTATAACCAGGTTGAAATCTTACTCTCTTCAACTTTCCCTTAACACACTGCGTATTTATCTTAATCACATGAACATTAAAAACTTTTTCGATTGCAGAACGAATTTCTTTCTTGGTCGCCGTAAAAGCAACTTTGAAATAATACTTTCTGTCAGCTTCCTGCAGTGACCCCTTTTCTGTTCTAAGCGGCTCAACGATACAATCAAAGAATGTTTTCATATTAGTTTACGCTTTTTTTAGAATTCTGTTTTCCAACACGCCAAGAGCATCCTTCTCAATAACCAGATTTTTACGTCTAAGCACTTCATAAGCATTCACATTTGTCGCGCTTTGAATCTTAAACGATTCATGGACATTTCTGGATGCCAATCTAAGTTTCTCATCTAACTTTGATGTCAAAAACAATGACTTGGAATCATCTAGCTTGATATTCTTTATAACCTTACAAAGATCTTTGGTTTTTGCCCTAGTCAACGCCAGTGAGTTCAGTACTATAATTTTATTTTCCTTATTTTTCTGACTAAGCGCAGAAACCAGCGCGGTAAGCTTCATTTTTTCAGGAATTTCAGTCCTGTAGCTGCGTGGCTGAGGCCCAAAAATTGTTCCACCATGTCGCCATTGGGGCGCGCGAGTCGACCCTTGCCTTGCATTACCGGTTCCCTTTTGCTTCCAAGGCTTTTTTCCACCACCGCTAATCTCTCGACGCGTCTTTGTGTCTGCAAGACCACGGCGTTTATTTCCAGCATAGGCTATAACAACCAAATCGAGAAGACGGCGATTAATCGGCGCGTTGAAGATTGCTGCGTTCAGCACTAACTCGTCCGTTTGCTTTCCGTCCTGATTAATTACTTTAATTTTTTCAGCCATCTTACATTCGCCTCTTATAAAGAATTATGACTTGTCCGATGTTCCTTTTACAGGCTCGCCAGGATTAACTTGCTTCTTCTCAGTGTTGCTTCCTTCAACCTTCCAAGTTTTATCTTTATTTCCGCGTTTCTTTGAATTCCTAATTACAACGAGCTTACCCTCAACTCCAGGAACCTGTCCGCGAACTAAAATAAGATTTTTCTCAGAAACAACATCGATGACTTCAACATTCTGCAATGTCACTTGTGCGTTGCCCATATGGCCTGCTGCTTTCATTCCTTTTACAACTCGGGAAGGAAACGACGACGCACCAATCGAGCCTGGGACACGACCAAACATAGATCCGTGGGACCTCTCACCACCGACAAAATGATGTCTTTTAACCACTCCCTGAAAGCCTTTGCCAATTGAAACCCCAGAAATATCAATATAATCACCGGCTTGAAAACTTTCAGCCAACAATCTGTCACCTGTTTTAATACCCTCGATTTTCTCACTGCGAATTTCTTTTACGAATTTTTTGAGAGGTATATTCTGTTTCTTGAACTGGCCCTGTTTGGCTTTCTTTACCTTCCGCTCCGGAGTATCTAAAAAGCCAAGCTGAAGCGCATTGTACCCATGTTTCTCTTTCGTTCTTACGGCTGAGACAACACATGGCCCCGCCTCAATCACAGTCACAGGAATGTTGTTACCGTTCGAATCAAATATTTGCGTCATGCCGAATTTACGGCCCAATAGTCCGATCATTTTCTAATCTCAGTTTCTTTCTTCTACAACTTGATTTCTACGTCGACACCGGCTGGAAGATCTAGCTTCATGAGGGCATCTACTGTTCGGGATGTTGGCTCTACGATATCCATCAATCTCTTGTGCGTTCTCATTTCAAATTGCTCACGAGATTTCTTGTCAATCGTTGGACCTTTTAGAACCGTAAACTTCTCAATACGTGTTGGTAAAGGAATCGGACCTACGACACGGGCTCCCGTACGCTTGGCAGTGTTTACAATCTCCAAGGCTGATTGATCGAGAATACGATGATCGTATGCTCGCAACTTTATCCTAACCTTTTCCTTACCTTCCGGCATTTTTACTTGTGGTTTTTTTTCCATTTAAATTCCTAAACTCGATTTCCTACTTTATGATTTCACTGACAACACCAGCACCCACGGTCTTACCACCTTCACGAATAGCAAACCTCAGCTCCTTCTCCATCGCGATCGGGATAATCAACTCAGCCTCGACCAACACACTGTCTCCTGGCATCACCAT
>JACROU010000006.1 GCA_016214265.1 Candidatus Omnitrophota bacterium | reverse complement strand
ATTGATCGCGCCAGCCATTCTGGGTATTTGCACTCCGATTCTTGTGGTCTTTGCGCTCGGCTACACGCAGCCGCTTTCAGGCGCTGCTGCTCTCGGAGGCTATTTGGCTGGAGCCATTTTGAGTGGTCAGCTGATGGCTGTTTTCCTCGCGAATGCAGGCGGTGCTTGGGATAATGGAAAAAAACGTATTGAAGAAGGTCTGCTTGGCGGCAAAGGCTCCGAGGCTCACAAAGCCGGCGTGATTTGCGACACTGTAGGGGATCCTTTCAAAGATACGGCCGGTCCAGCGTTGAATCCTCTGATCAAGGTGATGAACCTGGTAGCGATTCTGATTGCTCCAATTGCTGTCAGAGATATTTCATTTCAGGTTAGATCCGTTATCGTTATTGCGATGGCGCTCTTGCTCGGATTTGCCATTTACTTGAGCAAAAGAGAAGTCACATTCAAAAATTCCGAAAAAAGCAAATTAGAGAAGGTCAAAGTTTAACCTCTAGGCAAATCCCTTCGAGTGAGTATGCATTTTAAGGAGTGAGCTTATGCGATGCGCAATCTTCTCCGATACTCACTCGAATTGGGAGGCGCTCTCCACATTTCTGGATTACTGCCACAAAAATCATATTGACCGTTACTGGATGCTCGGCGATGTTGTCGGCTATGGCGCTGATCCCCAAATCGTTCAGAAAAAAGTTTTCGAAATTTCGGATGTTGTTATTCGTGGCAATCATGATCAGGCGATGGTAGATGATGAATTGCTTGCTTGGTTTAATGACGAAGCTAAAGAAGCCATTTTATGGACTCGCGGCCAGTTTGATTCCAAAACGAAAGAAAAACTAGCCAGTTTACCTTATTCTTACGTTGAGGGTGGGGTGACTTTGGTTCACGCAAGTCCTCTTAATTTTGACCAATTCCCGTACCTCATTACCTGGAAGGAAGCGGCTGAAGCCTTCCGATATTTCAATACCCCGCTTTGCTTTATCGGACACACGCATTTCCCGCAAATATTTTTGTTAAAACAAAAGGCCTCCAGCTATTTGGACGAGGGCATTTATCCTTTAGACCGAAATGATCGATATATAATCAGCTGCGGAAGTGTGGGACAGCCCCGGGATAATGATCATCGGCTCGCCTTCGGGATTTTTGATGATGAAGCCTATACGCTCGAGCTTGTCCGGCTGGAATACCCAAAAGAAATTGCTGCATCTAAAATTCGAAAGGCCGGTCTTCCCAGATTTTTTGCTGACAGATTACTTTAAGGATATTGTTCATGACCGATAAAAAAACTGAGCACGAGATTCAAGTTTTGCGCGAAAAAATTGAATCTCACAATTATAAATATTACGTCGAGAATAAGCCGGTCATCTCTGATTATGAATTTGATCAGATGATGAAAAAACTGATTCAGCTCGAAACAGCGCACCCCCAATTTCGCGATCCTAATTCTCCCAGTCAGCGCGTTGGCGGGGCGCCGCTCAAGCAGTTTAAAACGGTCACGCACAAAATTCCCATGATGAGTATTGATAACACGTATTCGGCAGAAGAAGTGCGCGAATTCGACGAGCGCTCGAAAAAAAATCTGGGTCGAAATGAGGTTCATTACGTGATTGAGGAAAAAATCGATGGTGTTTCCATCGCTCTGGTGTATGAAAACGGACGGCTTGTCTTGGGATCCACGCGTGGTGATGGCAAGTCCGGCGATGATGTTACGGAAAATGTGAAGACAGTGAGGGCGATTCCCCTCGTGATCCCGCATCCCGGGGCGAAGGTAAAGTCGGATATCCCAAGACATCTTGAGGTTCGCGGCGAAATTTATATGCCGAAGAAGAGTTTTGATAAATTAAACGCGGAAAAGGAGAAAGAAGGGAACGAACTGTTTGCCAATCCCCGGAATGCCTGTGCCGGCAGTTTGAAGCTGTTGGATCCTAAGCTGGTGGCGCTCCGGGATCTCAGCATTTTCGTTCATGGCCGCGGTTATATTGAGGGCGGAAAAATTCCAGATAATCAGAAGGCATTTATCGACTATTTGGAAGGATTGGGTTTTCGCGTGATTCACTCGCATTTGGCCAAGAATGTAGACGAAGTTCTGGAATTTATTGAGAAATTTAAGTCTAATAAGGATCATCTCGAGTATGAAGTTGACGGACTGGTTATCAAGGTCAATGCATTTAAGGACGAGGAGGCTTTGGGACTGACCAGCAAAAGCCCTCGCTGGGCGATTGCATACAAATATCCCGCGGAACGGGCGGAGACTATTTTGGAAGATATTCGCGTGCAAGTGGGCCGCACGGGCGTTCTGACGCCCGTAGCGATGCTGAAACCGGTACGTCTTGCTGGAACTACGGTTTCACGCGCTAGCTTGCATAATCAGGATGAAATCGAGCGATTGGATGCCCGGATCGGAGATCATGTCTTTGTCGAGAAAAGCGGGATGATTATTCCCAAGGTCGTGGATGTGCTCGCCGCGAAGCGTAAACACGCGCTCAAAAAATTTCCGTTTCCCCAAAAATGCCCGGTCTGCGGCGGCGAGGTGGTGAAGGAAGCGGAATTGGTTGCCGTTCGCTGCATCAATTTGAATTGTCCGGCGCAAATTAAGGGAAGAATCCGCCACTTTGCCAGCCGGGACGCGATGGATATTGAGGGGCTCGGGATTTCGCTGATTGATCAATTGGTCGAAAAAGGACTCGTCAAAGAACTTCCGGATCTTTATGAACTGGATTTTGACAAAGTCTCGAAGTTGGAGCGAATGGCCGAGAAATCGACAAAGAACCTTTTTGACGCCATTGAAGCCAGCAAAACAAGGCCACTCAGCCGCCTGATTTTCGCCTTGGGGATTCTGGATGTCGGCGAACATGTGGCTTTGGTGCTGGCCGATCATTTCGATTCCCTCGCGGCACTAATGAAGTCAGATTACGAGGAGCTTACCCAAATCCACGAAATTGGGGATGTCGTGGCCAAGTCGATCGTCGATTTTTTTAAGCAGAAGGGAACTCGCGAAGTTTTGAATCGCCTGAAAAAATTAGGTGTGCGGTTTGATTTGAAAGAAAAAAAGAAGATTGCGGCTGGTTTTTCTGGAAAAAACTTTGTGGTCACAGGAACCTTGGAATTGTATTCGCGGTCTGAGGCCGAAAAAAAGATTCGCTCTTTCGGCGGCAATGCCAGTTCTGCGGTCAGCAAAAATACTGATTTTCTGGTGGTGGGCAAAGAGCCAGGATCCAAGCTGGACAAAGCAAAAAAACTGGGTGTTAAAATATTGGATGAAGCTGAGTTTCTTTCATTAATTAAGCACGCAGAAAGATAATGAACGAATCCCTCAAAGATTTGCTCCGACAATTCCTCAATTACCTTGCCGTGGAGAAGCTTTTAGCCAAAAACAGTTTGATGGCTTATGAACGGGATTTGAAAGATTATCTGGCTTTTCTCGAAAAAACGAAAATTTCAGATTTGGCCGATGTGAATCCGAAAGAAATCCGGGATTTTCTGATGCAGCTGAAAGACCGAAGGCTCGCCTCATCGACCATTTCCCGCCATCTTGTGGCCGTTAAAATTTTTCATCGGTTTCTGGTTCGTGAACGCCATCTGAGGCGAGATACGACATCGTCTCTGGAATCTCCCAAGACCTGGAAACGTCTGCCGTATGCGCTGTCGATACAGGATGTGGAGAAAATACTGAAAGTTCCCAATGCCCGAACAGACCGCGGGAGACGGGATAGAGCCATTCTGGAACTCTTTTATGCCACGGGAATGCGGGTTTCCGAAATTGTAAATTTAAAACTCTCGGACGTTAATCTGGAGAGTTCCTTTCTGAAATGTACGGGGAAGGGAAATAAGGAACGCGTGATTCCTTTGGGCCATTTGGCCCAGGAAGCGATTCAATCTTATCTGGCATGTGAGCGGAGTAAAGCTAAAACGAAAGCCCCGGAGTTATTTATTAGTCAACAAAAGAAGAAAATTTCCCGCCAAAGTCTATGGAAAATCATCAAGCAATATGGCCGAGGCGCCCATATCAATAAGCGAATTACGCCCCATACTCTCCGGCATTCCTTTGCCACGCATCTGCTGGAACGCGGGGCGGATCTACGAGTAGTTCAGGAACTTTTGGGCCATTCAGACATCAGTACTACGCAGATTTACACCCATATTTCAAAGGACCGCTTGAAAGGGATTCATTCCAAGTTTCACCCTAGAGGTTAATATTTCCACCTCGTTTGACACTCGCCTTGCCATCGGTTAGTCTTCAATTACAGACTATACATAAAGGTGGTGGGAACAGTGGTAAAAATCTACGTGAAAGAAGGGCAGAACATCGAATCGGTCTTAAAAAAATTTAAGCAAAAGCTTAAAAAAGCGGGTGTTATTGAAGAGCACAAAAAGTCTCTTCGTTTTGAAAAACGATCGGACCGAATGCGTAGAGAGCGAATGACTCGAAAAATTCGCGCAAAACGTGCGCAGGATTTTATCGATAGAATCTAAATTAGGTAACAAAAGGAACAATAAAAAACCCCTCTTCCCATTTGCAACAGGGAAGAGGGGTTTTTGCTTTCTCGGGAGGGAAAACTTCCGAGAGAGAGTTGGCGCTTGCTACTTAGAACTCCAAGAAGGCACGGCCACCGAAGATAGCAGTGACATTTTCGTCATCATCGCCATTGGGGTGCTGTAAGAACTGCAACACTGGGCTTACATGGAAGTTCTTTGCGACTTGATAGTTGTAATAGAACTCAAGAATCCATTCATTGAAATCACGCTGTGGGAGCAATTGAACGGATTGACCATTCGACCACGTCGTGATTGGGTTTGAAGGATTAATCCAAGCTGCCGCCACACCGGTGACGTCATCTGGACGGTTCGGCAAGAGGCCCACATATTGTCCACCACCGCTCATGGAACTTGTAGCTGCGGCAAAAGGAGCAATTTGCGTACTCTGGTTCAGGGCAAGCTGATCATCGTTATAACCGGCACGATAGAACACTGTAGCTTTGTCGGTTATCTTTTGATCCAAGCTGATACCACCACCGAGGGCGTTCTCAGATTTGCCTGTCAAAAGCCCTCTAGCATTTACCGTGTTCACGTCTTTAACATACCCGTAAGCACGATAATTTCCTTCCTTATTGAAGAACCAGAAGGTTTGATAGTCTAATTCCATAATTCCGAACATTTCGTTAAAGAGTTTCTGTCCAGAATCATCTTGGCTGACCACTGCGGCCTGGAATGTCAAACCCCAACCGATATCCAAAGAACCTCTGGCACCGATCGTATTGTAAGGGACCACAGAAGCAAATGTGGTGTTATCCAGGAAAGCGCCCGCTAAAAACTGACGGTGCTCGTCCCATGCCACTTTGTTTCCGTCAAAATAGTTCGTAAGGTCAATTTTACCGACTGTGGTTGTGAGTCTTTTGTCGTAAAACTGACTTTCCACATAAAGTTCCAACACGTTCAGAACATCGATATTGTTGGAATTTAAATGTGTGGAGAATGTCGGGTTGCCATTGGGAAGTGATTGGGACGGCTGAAATACTTCATTGGCCGAGTTCGCTTCCAAGTTGGCATAGATGCGGGTATTATCTAGAATCTTTGATTCAAGATAGAGGTCAAATGAACCAGCCCCGATGATTTGGTCGCCAGAATTTTGACCGAAACGATTTAAAACGGTTCCCGAATCAGGATTTCTGTTCTCAAGACCGCGAATACTCGTGTTTTTTTCCCGGTTTTGAGAAGCTTGAAGGATGCCAGTCAAAGATCCACTAACTTTGATGGTTCCAACTTTTTCTTCCAGTGAAGCCACTCTGCTTTCCATGCTCTTGGAAATTTCGGTTCCAGGCGTAAGGCCCTTCATCGTTGCCATTTCGCTTTCCATTTCTTTCGATCTGGCTTTTACAGAAGTGTTCTCACTTTTGAGTTCATTGACTGTGCTGCTGAGGTTGTTTACTTGATCTTTCAAAGCTTGAATTTGCTTTGAGAGGTCATCGCTAGGGGATGACTCGAGACCACCTGCAAGTGCCATGGACATGTTACCCAGGGCAAGCATGGCGATTAGGAATGAAGCTGCTACATATTTCAATTTCGGAATCATTGTTTCCCTCCTTTGAAGATTTATTCCGATGATGCTTTATTTAGAATATTAGAGTAACCACGTTTCGTGCCAACTCTCAAACGTAGCTCATCCTTGACTTGAAACCTAACTACATTTTACATAAAAAATACGAAAAAGTGAATAAATATATTTCGGACAGCTTCAAACAAGTATCGGCTATGAACCGATTACGCTTCACAAAAATGTCGAAAATGGACATGTTTGGTAAGTAAGGGCTAAACAAGCTCAATCTTTTATCATCAAAGGTCGAAAAGTAAAAGTAATATTTTCAGGGGAACTATGACAAAGCGCAGGTCATTACATCTCATAATAACAATTCTCATTTTGGGAAATAGCTTGGTTCTAATCTCGGATTTGTCAAATGTCCTTCTAGCTCAGACCTCCCAGCAACAATCGTCAGATCAAGATTTGAGTGATGTTATGGATAAGCCCCAAACAGAAAAAGATTTGCGGGATGATTATAAAATGAGACTGAACGATATTGAGTACAAAATGAAACGTTTGATGGACCAGTTTGACACAATTCAAGGTAAAATGGATCGGTTGGCGGGGAAGGTGGAGCGATTGCAGCGGCTGGAAAATCTTTATTCCCGAATCGATTCTTTGGATCGCAAAGTTGATTCAGTGGAGAATGTAGCAAGAAGATTAGAGCAAAGTCGAAGTTAACCGGGAGGTTTTATTTATGAAGTTCAAAAAAAGTTTTTTGCCCCTTTGTTTGATGGTTGCGTTTTTTTTGATTAATCACCCCGCTTTGTTAAAAGCGGATGACGCAAAAGAAACAAAAAATTTCTCGCGAGACTTGCTTTACTCCATTCAGGCGATTTCGGACGGCGAGTTCGATCAAGCCTCTCAGATTTTAGATCAGTGTCTCAAGCAGAATCCCCAATCTGCGGAAGTCTATTTTTTAAAGGGGAATCTTTTTGAGCGTCAACAGAAAATTGATGATGCCATTAATGCCTATCAAAAAGCCATCGAGGTCGATCCGGATTTTACGAGGTCGTATTACAACCTTGGCGTGCTGCTGCTTGTTCAGGACAGGGCAGTGAAAGCCAGCGAAATGTTTGACCAACTGGTTCGTCGGGAACCCAGATTTATTTCCGACTTCTTGCGCATTGGCCGCATGTTCATTCTTCAGAAAGACTATCTGACCGCAAACCGTTATCTGAAAATGGCAATCGAAGTCAAGCCGACGGCAAACGCCTACAACGATCTTTCCGTTATCAGCATTTTTGAGAAGGACTTCGACAATTCCATCGAGTATGCGCTTAAAGCCGTAGAGTTGGATCCCAAACTTGCCTCTTCCTACAACAATTTGGGAGTCGCATATGCGAACGGAAAAAAAGATTTTCAGAAGGCAATCGGCTATTACAAACAAGCGATTGAACTTAATCCTAAGTATGGAACCGCGTATCAAAATTTGGGAGAGTCGCAATTTTTAGCCGGCAATCTTGATGATGCTGTAAAAAGTTATCAGAAATGTTTGGAATTGGATCCGGCCTCTGCCCAGGCTAATTATGGTTTAGCCGCTGTTTTTGCCGGGCAGAAGAAAAATGCCGAGGCGATTCAACGGCTGGGCCTTGCGCTTAAACGGGAGCCCAATCTGGCGCAATTGGCCAAACAGGACCCTCATTTCGAAGAGCTAAGAAAAGAACCGGGTTTTGACGCGCTTATTGGAAATATTCCAACACCGCAGAATCCTGCCGATACTGCGATGCCGGCTCTGGATGCAACCTCTCAGGCACAACCTCAAGTGCAAGGACAATAATTCCGCTGTAAGCGGGGCGTTGATTTCATTTTGCTGAACGGATATACTCTCGCGTTCTATGTCCTATAAAAATCTAAGAGAATTTCTCGACCATCTTAAATCCAGCGGCCAGCTGCAGGTTATTTCCTCCGAAGTGGACCCTATTCTTGAAATTACTGAGATTAACGACCGCGTTGTAAAGGCAAATGGCCCAGCGCTTCTTTTCGAAAAAGTGAAGGGAAGTTCTTTCCCTCTTCTTATTAATGCCTTTGGTTCTCACGAGCGCATGATGGCGGCGTTCAGCGTGTCTTCTTATAAAGAGATTACGGATCGGATGGAATCTTTCACCGAGGTCAAGCCGCCGGCGTCGATGCTGGATAAGCTGAAATTGCTTCCCAAAGTCGTTGAGCTGGCCAACATTACCCCCAAAACAGTTTCGTCGGGCCCGTGTCGAGAAGTCGTAATTAAGGAAGGTCCGATGCTGGACTTACTTCCCGTGATTCAGTGCTGGCCAAAGGACGCTGGAAAATTCATCACACTTCCGCTGGTGATTTCCCGCGATCCCGTTACCGGACATCGGAATGTGGGAATGTACCGGATGCAGGTGTTCGACAACCGGACGACGGGAATGCATTGGCAGGTTCACAAAGATGGTGCGGAGCATTTTCGTAAACTTCCCGAGAGCGGCAAAAACCGGCTGGATGTTGCCGTCGTGATCGGTGCTGATCCAGTTACGATTTATTCTGCTTCCGCACCGCTTCCGAAAGATATTGATGAATTCCTGCTGGCGGGTTTCTTGCGCAAAAAGCCCGTCGAATTGGTGAAATGCAAAACCGTTAATTTGGAAGTTCCTGCCGAAGCCGAATTCATTCTGGAAGGTTACGTAGATTTTAATGATTTGAGAACCGAAGGTCCGTTCGGTGACCACACCGGATTTTATTCGCCTGCGAAAAAATTTCCCGCGTTTCACATCACGTGCATGACGCATCGGAAAAATCCAGTCTACATCACCACTGTAGTCGGCAAACCGCCGATGGAAGATTGTTATCTTGGCAAAGCGACGGAACGGATTTTTCTGCCCATGCTTCGAAAATTGATACCCGAAATTGTTGACATTCATCTTCCGTGGGAAGGCGTTTTCCATAATTGCATCCTTATTTCGATCAAAAAATCGTATCCGCAGCAGGCAAAAAAAGTGATAAACGCGATTTGGGGGAATGACCGGATGATGTTTTCCAAATTTATTTTCGTGTTCGACGCCGATGTGAATATCCATGATTTCCGCGAGGTGGCGTTCAAGGCATTTAACAACGTGGATCCAAAACGCGATTTGGTGTTTGCCGAAGGACCGGTTGACGAGCTCGATCATTCTGCTTCACAGCATCTGTGGGGCGGGAAAATGGGTGTCGATGTCACCGCCAAACTTCCGGAAGAGGGTATGCAGCGCGAATGGCCGGAAGAAATGCGGATGAGCGAAGAGGTTCAAACGTTGGTGGCACGGCGCTGGAAAGAATATGGATTCAATGGAAAAAGTTAAATTATTCTTGGAGACAATCAAATTCGAGCACACCCTGTTCGCGCTTCCGTTTGCCTATCTGGGGCTTATTTTGGGCGAGCAAGGTTGGCCGCATCCGGGAAAATTGCTTTGGGTGACGCTGGCGATGGTGGGCTTGAGAACGGTGGGGATGATCGCCAACCGCCTCGCGGATCTGGATTTCGATCGTGAAAATCCGCGGACTTCGCGCTGGCCGCTTTCGATGGGACTGATTTCAAAAAGGGCGCTTGCCTGGGTTTGTGCTCCCGCGCTTTTTATTTATTATTTTGCGGCGTACAAACTCAATCCGCTTTGTTTTCTGCTTTCGCCGATTCCAGTCGCCATGATTTTTACGTATCCTTACCTGAAGCGCTACACGTGGCTTTGCCATATTTTTCTCGGGGGCATTTTGGCGATGGCACCGGTCGGGGGATGGATGGCCTCCCGCGGCGTGATTAGTTTGGATCCTTTGCCGCTGGCTTTTGCCGTGTTATTTTGGGTGGCGGGTTTCGATATCATTTACTCGCTTCAGGACGAGGTCTTTGACCGCTCGAAAGGGCTTTTTTCGATCCCCGCAAAGCTGGGACGGGGCTGGGCCAGTGCGATTTCAGCTGGATTTCATGTGCTTGCGGTATTGTCGCTTGTTTGGCTTGGCGGCATAAATCATCTGCATGTTTTTTATTGGACCGGAATTTTTGTCGCGACGATTGCCGTTTTTCAAGATCATGTTCGTGGTCCTAAATTATTTTTTCTGCCTAATATTTCGTTTAGTTTGATTGTCTTTGTTGCCACGTGGCTGGATTTGGTGATGCGATGAAAGAAAAACCAATTGTTGTTGCGATGACAGGAGCCAGCGGAAGTCCGTACGGGCTGAAGCTGGTGAAGACGTTGGCGGAATTGGGGCACAAAGTGTGTTTTGTCGTGTCGGATCACGCCAGAGTAGTTTTGAAAGAAGAACTCAATCTGGATTTTGCCTCCGTCAATCATCCCAACATTACTTTTATGGATTATTACGACATCGCCGCGCCGATTTCGAGCGGATCGTTTCAAACGCGCGGCATGATTGTGTGCCCGTGCTCGATGTCGACGCTCGGGGAAATCGCAAATGGAATTACCCGGAATTTGATCGCGCGTGCGGCGGATGTGACCATTAAAGAAGGGCGAAAGCTTTTTCTCGTCCCGCGTGAAATGCCATTCAGCCCGATTCATCTTGAAAATATGCTGAAGCTCGCAAAAATAGGTGTCACGATAATGCCCGCCGCGCCGGGGTTTTATCACAGGCCGAAGAGTATCGATGACATGATCACTTTTGTTGTGGGGAAGATTTTGGATCGTTTTGAAATAGAGCATCAACTTTACACGCGATGGGGTCAGAATGAATTTAATTTGGAAGAACTCAAGTCTCTCTAAAATAGCGGACAAGGTATTTGCCGGAGAACGGATTCCCGAGCAGGATGCCGTCACGCTTCTTAAGACGCGCGAGCTGAATATGCTCGGCTATCTCGCGGATTATGTTCGCAAACAAAAATGCGGTGATGATGTCTGTTACAGCGTTTATCTCAACATCAATCACACCAATCTTTGCTATCTGAGCTGTGAGATTTGTGCTTTTGCGAAAAAACCAGGCGAAGAAGGGGCGTATATTCTGACGCTTGATGAAATCGAATTTCGCGTTAAAGCGGCGATTGAAAATTATCAGATTAATGAAGTTCACATTGTCGGTGGCCTGACGCATGAAGTTTCCTTTGAGTACATTCTGGAAATGCTTTCGCGCATTCGCCGGCTTGATCCGAGTATTTTCATCAAAGCATTCACCGCGGTGGAGATCGATCATTTTTCCCGGCAAACTAAATTGAGTTCCCGGGAAGTGCTGTTGGCGCTTAAAAATGCGGGGCTCTGCGGTATGCCGGGCGGGGGCGCTGAAATATTTGACGATCGGGTGCGCGAAAAAATCGCGAAGGGGAAAATGTCGGCCCAGAAATGGCTTTCCGCTGTGCGCGAGGCGCATCAAGTGGGACTCAAGACGAATGCGACCATGCTTTACGGGCACATTGAAACCGCGGAACACATTGCGGATCACTTGAACCGTCTTCGTAAGTTGCAGGATGAAACAGGCGGGTTTAACACGTTTATTCCGCTTGCATGGCAGCCGGAGAATACCAAGCTTGAGTCGAAAGAGCATCTGGTGCATGTTGACGGAATGACGGATCTGAAAATTTACGCGACGTCACGAATTTTTCTCGATAATTTTCCGCACATCAAAGCATTCTGGTCAACGCTGGGTGTGAAGATGGCGCAAGTAGCGCTTGCGTTTGGTGTCGATGATCTGGGCGGCACGGCAATCGACGAAAAAGTGGTGCATGATGCAGGCGCGAAAACGCCCGTTTCCATGAAACAAGAAGAATTGGTCCGCCTGATTCAGCAAGTGGGCCGCACCCCGTGGCTCGTCAATTCGAGTTACGCCTTTCAATCATGAACATTCTTGTCGGCAAAACCCCCTACCTGAACGCGTTTCCGTTTTATAACGGACTTCAGTCTGAAAATGGTTATTGCATTGATTACGTGGAAGGGGCCCCGTCTGCTTTAAACGAGATGGTGCGAAAGGGGAAAATTCAAATCTCGCTGATCTCTTCACTTGAATACTCCAAAGCGCCAGATCAGTATTTTGTTCTTCCCGGAATTTCCATTGCAGCGCGGGAAGAGTCCCAGAGCGTGGGACTGGTTTGGAAGCGGAGAATCGAAGATTTAGCCGGCCGTGAGATTTTTTTTGTGCGCGACAGTTTTACCTCGGTGGCGCTTCTGGATATTCTTTTGAAAGAGAAATTCGAGATTAAGAATTCAACCCTGTCTCCGGCGGATCAGGGAGATGTTGAAAAACTCATTGAAACAGGAGGGCCGCTTTTGGTGATTGGTGATCTGGCGCTGGCTCTCCGCCGCAGATTCCAAAATTCCGAAACTCATTTTTATGATTTGGGTACGTTGTGGTGGGAGTGGCTCAAAATGCCCTTTTGTTTTGCACTTTGGGTGGTCCGCAAGGATTTTTATGAGGCCAATAGGGAACAGGTCAACAAATTTATTTCGGCATTGAAGGACAACGTGCAGAAAAATTTAATTAATTCATCGTCATTATCTGAGGATGAAAAAAAATATATTCTAAACTTTGATTACGGCCTGGATTTGGATATTTTGCAGGGGCTTTTCCTATTTTATGAGCGTGCAGCGAAATTGGGTTGGACAAAACGACTTAAGAATGTGGAGTTTGCCAAATGAGTCAACAAATGGTCGAACCTAAAATGATTGAGCGCATTATCGAAAAGCGTTTGAGCGGTGAGAGACTGACCCTCGAAGACGGCGTACTGCTTTTTCACGCGGATCTGACGCTTTTGGGGCAAGCGGCTAATAGCGTGCGAGAACAATTACATCCGGAACCCGTCGTCACTTTTTTGGTCGATCGCAATATCGCGACGACGAATGCCTGTGTCGTGGACTGTGATTTCTGTGCCTTTTATGTTTCGCCCAGATCCGACAAAAAATATGTCACGGATTTTGAGGAAATTTTTCGGAATCTGGATGATTTGGTGGCCATTGGCGGAACGCAGGTGCTGTTTCAGGGAGGGATTAATCCTGAGCTTCGACTGGATCATTACACGAATATCTTTCGCATCGTGAAGAAAAAATATCCCCAGCTTCATATTCATTCGATGTCGCCCGAGGAAATTCATTACCTCACTAAACGTGAGAAAATGACGGCCGAGGAAGTGCTTCGGGCCCTCAAGGATGCCGGGATGAATTCGCTCCCGGGGGGCGGTGCCGAAATTCTTGTCGATCGAGTGCGCGGTATTATCAGTCCCAAAAAGATTCCTGCATTGCGCTGGCTAGAAATTATGCGCGCCGTCAGCCGGGTGGGGATGAAGGGGTCAGCCACGATGATGTACGGCCATATCGAAACACTGGAAGAGCGCGTGATTCACTTTTTGAGACTCCGCGAACTTCAGGACCAGACGGAGGTTTTTCGCGCATTTATTCCGTGGAGTTTTTCTGCGCAGTCAACGCCGCGCATGAGTCATGTGCCGATGGCAGGCGGCGAGGACTATTTGAGAACCATGGCGGTGGCCCGTCTTGTGCTCGACAACGTGCCCAATTTTCAAACCGGATGGGTGACAGAAGGCACTAAGCTGGCGCAAGTAGCTCTGGCTTTTGGCGCCAATGATATGGGGGGTATCTTGATGGAAGAACGCGTAGTGAAGGCGACGGGGATCACGAATGAAACCAACACCAGCGAATTTCTCCGCCTCATCCGCAAAGCCGGATACCGGCCCGCCCAGCGCGATACGAACTATAAAATTATCAGGTATTTTGATTAATATGAAAATGCCAACTTATGCTCGTCCTCAGCAGGAAATCCGTTCTATCTTTGACCGTATCGCCGGCAAATACGATTTTTTGAATTCATTCCTGAGTTTTAGACAGGATAAATCGTGGCGCGAAAAGGCGGTTCGAAAATCGCTCACTAGAAAAGAAAAATCGATTCTGGATATCGGAACCGGTTCCGGAGTTTTTTTGGAGGAATTTTTAAATCAGCATTCGTTTGAGCGCGCGATTGGGATTGATATTTCCCCCGAAATGCTGACTTTGGCGCGCCGCCGGCTGGGTTCCCGAGCCACGCTGCTCCTCAGCGAAGGTCCCGAGCTTCCTTTTCATCCCTCCGAGTTTGATATTGTGAGTACGGCTTTCGTCCTTCGCAGTCTTACAGATATTCTCGCGTTTTTTAAAGAAGCGCACCGCGTGCTTTCACCCGGCGGCCGATTCGTCATTCTCGAACTGACGCGTCCTACGAAGCCGGCGATGAAAATGCTTTACCATTCGTATTTGAATTGGTACCTTCCTTTAGTGGGGCGGATTTTTTCCGGTTCCCGTGAGGCTTATCAGTTTCTTTCCAGTTCGATTCAGAAATTTTACGCGGTGGGCGAGTACGTGGATTTTCTGAAACTCGCGGGATTTGAAACTATTCATATTCATTCCATGACCGGCGGCGTTTGTACGCTGGTAATCGCGGAGAAAAAGAAATGAGTGCTGAAGCGGAGCTGAAAAAATCAGGATTAATTTTGCCGCAAGGCGCACCGCCCAGCGGCTCCTACGTCCCGGTGCTGGAGTTGGGGAATATGCTTTATCTGAGCGGTGTCCTTTCCCGAACCGCTGAAGGGGATGTGTTCCGGGGCCGCGCCGGCGAAGATTCTTTGGAGCGCGGACAGCAGGCGGCGCGTTTGGCTGTCATCACAGCGCTTAGTGTTTTAAAAAATCATTTGGGAAATCTGGATCGCATTGAGCGTATCGTCCGCGTGGTTGGCTATGTTCAAGCTCGCGATGAATTTCAGGATCATCCTAAAGTTTTAAACGGAGCTTCCGATCTTCTCATCACACTTTTTGGTGACAAAGGACGACATGCCCGTTCGGCCGTCGGAGTCGCCAGTCTCCCGTTAGGGGCTTTTGTTGAGATTGAGTTGACAGTTCAGACAGGAAAACTATGAAAAACTTCCTAAAATTTATTCTTGCACTTTTGCTTGTGCTCGTTATTCCCGCATTTTTGGCGCCCGTTATTTTTCCGATGTTGAATCCCGAAAAATATCCTTTCGAACGTGTGCTGAGCCGGATTGTGATGATTGGCGGCTTTGCGGCTGTGATCATGCTTTTTGCCGGAAATTTGAAAGCGTTTAAACGATTTGGTTTTACACCGCTTAAAGATTGGTGGCGCTGGCTCGCGATCGGGCTTGCCTGCGGCTTTGTCGTGTTGCTTTCTCTGGAATTATTTCAAACGTTGACCGGCGCTTTCGATATTGGCCTTCGCGTGAAGTTTAATCGTGTTCCTGAGCGTTTTTTTAAGCATCTATTGACGGCACTGGTGATCGGAACTACGGAAGAATTTTTCTTCCGGGGTTTCATTTTTATTTCGCTCGCGCGGCTTTTGAACTGGAAATGGAGTTTCGTGCTGACCAACATGTTTTATGCATTGCTTCACTTTTTTCACGGTACGAAAGTGGCGTGGGATCATCCGACCTTCATCACCAGTTTTCAAGTCATGACGAACTGGTTTACGCCGCTCACAAACTGGCAGGCAATTTTGCCGGCATTTTTCGGATTGTTTCTTTTTGGCTGTATTCTTACTTATGCGCTTCTGAAGTCCGGCGGCCTTTATTTACCCATTGGTATCCACTCGGGGGCGGTTGTTTTCCTAAAAACGGACGTGATGTTTTTCGGCGGAAAAGGAAATTTTCCTGTCTGGCTTTATGGTAGCAAAGATTTTTATGACGGAGTTATGGGCTGGATTTTTCTCGCTGTCTTTTGGCTTTTGCTATGGCTTTGGCTTAGGAAACGCCCGATTGCTTTAAGCTTCTTTGAAAAGTAGGGGGCTGCGGGGTAGGCTTTAATCAGGTGGTGAAGCCATGACCCGTATTCTTGTTGTTAACGGATTTAAACGATCAAGCGGCGCTGACAAAATTGTTGCATCGTTTGCCCGGAAAATTGATGGACAGGATTTTGAGCCCCTTCTTGTGCGTTGCGCGGAAAAGTTATCCGGCAATTCCTGGATGCCGATTCGTTTCATGAAATTCTGGTTTGGTGAACTTGTTCTTTTTTTTAGACTGTCCCGTTTGATTCGGCGCTCACGAATCGGCATGATCGAAGTGCACTCGTTTTCGGAATGCCTCCGAATGCTTGCGGTGAGTTTTATTCATAAAAAGCCTCTGATCTGGGTGGTTCAGGAATGGATGCCGCTCAGGCGTTTACCAAGATTTTTTTTCATGATTCTGTCTAAATTTGTGTTTCGTTTTCTCGCGGTGTCCCGCTATGTGGCAAGGGATATCCGCATTTTGGGTGTGCCGCGCCACAAAATTCAAGCCGTGACCATCGGTGTCCCAGTCAGTACCCGGGATGAATTTGACCGGAACGCGTTCAAAAAAGTATTAGCGGTTTCGCGGGAAGAGTTTGCGATTGCGCTCGTTATCAAAGGAAGAAATCGTTACGTTTTCGAGAGTTTAAAACAGGCGCTTCAGCTTGTTTTTATGCAGTTTGAACATGTGAAGATTTTTCTTTTTTCGTCCAGCAATAAAGATTTTAATTCCAAACTTCAGATCATCGAACCGGGGCGCGGTATTTCCGAAGTGCTGAAGGGGATGGACATTTTGGTTCAGGTGGGACTTCATGAGCCATTCCCCATTGAAATTCTTGAGGCAATGGCGGCGGGAGTGGCGGTGGTGGCCAATCGCAGCGGTGCGATTCCTGAAGTAGTGGAGAACCGGCGAACTGGAATTCTGGTGCCACCTCAGGATGCCAGGTCGCTGGCTAAAGCCGTGACGGAACTATTATCGGATGCGCCTCTTCGCGAACAGATGGGTCGCGAGGGGAAAAAGCGCGTCGCGCAGCATTTTCGAGTTGAAGATCAATTTAAAACAATGAATGTTATATGTCAGCAGGCCAAATCGCGTACGGTTCATGAAAATCCTAGTCATCAGCGAAAAAGCGAATAATCCGGAACATCTTTGGGTGTACGAGGCTTTGTCCCGCCAAGCGGGTGTGCAAGTGCGTGTGCTTGCGCCTTCACTCGTTCGCGATTTCCGGGAGGGATTTAAGTTTTATCCGGATATTGTCTGGGTGGACGCCGAGCCGTATTCGCTCCGTGTTACGAAATGGATTTTCTTGAAAAAAAATTTCATGCCATGGTCGCATGTGGTCGCTTCCGGGAGCGATAATTTTTTTCGCCAGTTTGCCTCGTTTCCGAAAGGAATCGAAAAATTCAATCTCCAAAATCTTTCCGCTATTTTATCGAATGGAAAAACGACATCGGATACACTGCTCAAGAAAGGTTTTACTGGAAGACTTTTGGAAATTTCAGGTCTGGGTGCCGCGCGTCCGCTTTCGGTGGCGAAAACCGAGGTGGATGCGGCCAATCTGAAAGGTTCCCTCGGACTTCAGTTTCAGGTGATCGGTTATGCGGGACCGCTTCGTCCGGAGAAGGGCCTTGACTGGCTGCTCAAATCTGTGTCGCGCATGCCGCTCAATGTCAGTTTGCTATTTATTGGAAATGGACCGTCAGAATTTGCGCTGAAAGACCAGGCCGCGAATTTGGGCATGGAATCCCGCCTAAAAATTATTCCCGATCCGGAATCCACATTTTCAGAATATCACAAGGCGATGGATGTGCTGGTGCTTCCGTCACTGTCGACCACGGCGTGGAGAGAACCCTTCAATGAAACTCTGCTGGAAGCGATGAACGTGGGGCTTCCGATTATTGCGTCCCGTTCGGGTGATATTCCGAACGAGCTGGGTGAGGCGGGGATGCTGATACCGGAAGGGGATGAAGTGGCTTTATCCCAGGCGATTGAGAAAGTACTGAAAGAGGAACCTTTCCGGCAGGAATTGATTCAAAAAGGGAAGGTCCGGCTTGAAGATTTCAATTCTGAAAAAATCGTGAATGCACTCGCGGATTTTTTTAGTACAATTATGCGTTGATTAAGGGAGCCTTAATGAAACTTTCTGTCGTCATGCCTTGCTATAACGAAAAGAACACGATCGAAGAAATTGTGTCTCGTGTCCGTGCGGTTCCGATCGACAAAGAAATTTTAATTGTCGACGATGGCTCTACAGACGGAACGCGTGACATTTTGGCCAGATTAAACGGCGTCAAAGATTCTCACAACGAAATCCGCGTGATTCTTCACGAAAAAAACCAGGGCAAGGGTGCCGCGCTACGAACCGGTTTTGCCCAGATCAAGGGCGATGTCGTCATCGTGCAAGATTGCGATTTGGAATATCATCCGGAAGAATATCCGCATTTGCTTGATTGCATCGTCACCGACCGCGCCGATGTGGTTTATGGTTCGCGTTTTATCGGAACGCACCGCGTGTTTTTTTACAAACATTATCTCGGAAACAAATTTGTGAATTTCGTGACGAATGTTCTGTACGACACATTTCTCACCGACATGATGACCTGCTATAAAGTGATGCGCCGTGAAATCGCGCAAAAGCTCGATCTGCACGCAAAAGGTTTCGGGGTCGAGGCCGAAATCACCGCGAAAATTTTCAAAAATCACAAATACCGCGTCTACGAAACGCCCTGTGCCTATTCCGGCCGCGGCTACGAAGAAGGCAAAAAAATCCACTGGTGGCACACCTTCGTCGTCCTCTACTGGCTCATCCGCGAACGGTTCTAATTAACCCGAAGTTCCACCATAAGTTACAACTTCTTTCTAAACCCCCTTGCGAATGCGTGTTTCCTAGGCTATTATGATGGTTTTTGAGACGAATTTGGCCCCCTCGTCTAGTGGTTAGGACGCTTGGTTCTCAACCAAGTAACACGGGTTCAACTCCCGTGGGGGCTACCATATGCCATTGATAAGGAAGTGCCGCGATGATCGAACGTTACACGCGTCCCGAGATGGCGCGTATCTGGACTGACGAGGCGAAGTTAAAAACTTGGCTAGACGTTGAGCTGGCCGTTCTCGAAGTGCAGGCAAAATACGGCATCGTTCCCAAAGACATTCCCGCGAAAGTAAAATCCAAAGCAAAATTCGATATCACACGCGTGCTCGAAATTGAGAAGCAGGTGAAGCACGACGTGATCGCGTTTCTCACCAACGTTTCCGAAAATGTCGGGCCCGAAGCGCGCTACGTGCATTTCGGCATGACTTCCTCGGATGTTCTCGACACGGGCCTGGCGCTTCAGGTGAAGCAGGCGACCGAACTATTGCTTTCCGATATTAAAAAATTGATTGCCGTGCTTGGCGCCAAAGCGCGCGAACACAAAATGACGATGATGGTTGGCCGCAGTCACGGAGTGCACGCTGAGCCGATCACGTTCGGACTCAAGATGGCCCTCTTTTACGCGGAATTTTTGCGTAACGAAGAGCGACTCAAAGAAGCGGCGAAACAAATCGCGGTTGGGAAAATTTCCGGAGCGGTTGGAACGTTCGCGAATATTGATCCCAAAATTGAAGAAGAAGCGCTGAAACTTTTGGGACTCGAGGCTGCGCCCATTTCGACGCAAATCGTTCAGCGCGATCGCCACGCGTTTTATATGACCACGCTGGCAGTGATCGCCGGATCGCTTGAAAAACTCGCGACCGAAATCCGCTTGCTACAGAAAACCGAAACCCTCGAAGTCGAAGAATCATTTACGAAGGGCCAAAAGGGCTCGTCGGCGATGCCGCACAAACGTAATCCCGTCAACTGCGAGCGCGTGGCGGGGCTCGCGCGCATGATTCGCGGTTACGCGCAGGCGGCGCTCGAGAATCAAGCGCTCTGGCACGAGCGCGACATCACTCATTCCTCCGTTGAGCGCGTGATTTTTCCCGACGCCACGATTCTTCTGGATTTTATGCTCGCCGAGATGACGCAAATTATCGAGAATCTGGTGATCAATGTGGAAAATATGAAAAAGAATCTCGAGTTGATGCGCGGCATGGTGTTTTCTCAAGGCCTCTTGCTTGAATTGGTGAAAAAGGGGCTGACGCGAGAGGAAGGCTACAAACTGGTTCAGGAATGTGCCGCGAAAGTGTGGGATCAAGGCAAGGATCTAAAAACCGTCGTGCTCAACGGATCCGAAGTGGCCAAACATTTGAGCAGTCAGGAAATCGAGAAAGTTTTTAATTACAGCTATCACACTAAAAACGTTGACGCCATTTTTAGGAGGCTCGGACTCTCATGAAAAAACTCAATCAGGTTTACGAAGGCAAAGCCAAGAAAGTTTTTGAAACGGATGATCCGGATCTTTTCATCCAGGAATTCAAGGATGACGCGACAGCATTTAACGCCAAGAAAAAAGGAACGATTGTCGGCAAGGGCGTCGTGAACAATAAAATTTCATCCGTTCTCTTTCAGATGCTTGAGAAAGAAGGCATCCCGACCCATTTTGTGAAACTTCTGTCGGAACGCGAGATGCTGGTTAAAAAAGTCAAGATTGTCCCGCTCGAAGTGACGATTCGCAATATCACGGCCGGCGGTATGGCAAAATTGCTCGGGATCGAAGAGGGTATCCGGCTCAAAACACCAGTATACGAGCTGCATTACAAAGCGGATCATCTCGACGACCCGCTGATCAATGAAGATCACGCATTGGCGATTAACATGGCGACTCAGGAAGAGCTCGACACCATCAAGAAGCTCGCGATCAAAATCAATCAACTGCTCAAGAATTTTTTTGAGAAACTGAACATCGACCTGGTCGACTTCAAACTCGAGTTCGGACGATGCAAAGGAAAAATTATTCTGGCGGATGAAATTTCGCCGGACACGTGCCGGTTCTGGGAAAAGGGAACGGGTAGGAAACTCGACAAAGATCGTTTCCGCCGCGATCTAGGCAATGTGGAAGACGCGTATCAGGAAATGCTCGCGAAAGTGGTGGAGACCAGCAAATGAAAACATTTAACGCGAAAGTCAATGTCACGCTGAAAAAATCGGTGCTTGATCCTCAGGGTCAAACTGTTCTTGAGGCACTTCATTCACTGGGTTACAAAGGAACTGAAAATCTCAGAGTGGGAAAGTATTTTGAAGTCACCTTGAATGCTCAAGATGAAAACTCAGCCAAGACTCAGCTTAAGGAAATGTGCGAGAAACTTCTTGTGAACACTGTCATTGAACAATACGAGGTGCATTTGTCGTGAAAGTTTCCGTTGTCGTTTTTCCAGGTTCTAATTGCGATTCGGACTGTTTCAACGTCATGAAAGACGTGATGAAATGCGACACGCAATTTGTCTGGCACAAAGATCATGACTTGAAGAAGCCCGATCTCGTGATTCTTCCGGGCGGCTTCAGTTATGGCGATTATCTTC
The DNA here is from genome assembly GCA_016214265.1 of Candidatus Omnitrophota bacterium. GTDB lineage: Bacteria > Omnitrophota > Omnitrophia > Omnitrophales > JACROU01 > JACROU01. The sequence continues at coordinate 25,039 of JACROU010000006.1, read as the reverse complement.
GCTGCGGCGCGATCGCGCGTTTTTCGCCGGTGATGCGCGAAGTGGTGCAGTTTGCGAATAACGGCGGAACCGTGATCGGTATTTGCAACGGATTTCAGATTTTGCTCGAGGCGGGCCTGCTGCCCGGCGCGATGCTCGCGAATCGTTCGCTCAAATTTATTTGCAAACATGTGTGGCTTCGGACCGAAAACACGAAAAGCAAATTCACGAATCGACTGAAGCCGGCTCAAGTGCTGAATATTCCAATCGCGCACGGGGAAGGAAATTACACGGCTGATCCGGATACGATTAAGCGGCTCAGGGACGAGAACCGCATCGTGTTTCGGTATTCTTCGGAGTCCGGTGAAATCGCAGATAAGTTTAATCCGAACGGAGCGGTGGAAAATATCGCCGGCATTCTGAACGAAAAAGGTAATGTGCTGGGCATGATGCCGCATCCGGAGCGTGCTTCCGAAGATATTTTGGGATCCCATGATGGACGAGGAATTTGGGAATCACTGTTGGAGAGTGCGGGGAAATGAGTGTAACGATGACTGAAGAAAAAACTCGAAAAGAACCGGCAGTGATCCCGGAGCTTCTTAAAGCGCACGGGATTACGCCGGAAGAATATGATCGCATCAAGAAAATCCTTGGCCGCGAGCCGAATTTTACCGAAGTCGGAATTTTTAGCGTGATGTGGTCGGAGCACTGCAGCTACAAAAATTCCAAGGCGCTCCTCAAAACATTTCCGAAAGAAGGAAAAGCGGTGATGGTGAAGGCGGGCGAGGAAAACGCCGGCTGTGTGGATATCGGCGACAATTACGCTGTCGTATTCAAAATGGAAAGTCACAATCATCCGTCCGCGATTGAACCGTTTCAAGGTGCCGCGACAGGGCTTGGCGGAATTTTGCGTGATATTTTTACGATGGGCGCGCGTCCGATTTTCAATCTGGACATCGGCATTCCGACGGTTGGCGGAGAAATTTATTTTGACAGTTCGTACGAAGGTAATCCGCTCGTCAACGTGATGAGCGTCGGGCTGTTGAAGCACGAAGAATTGGCAAAGGGCGCGGCGAAAGGGCTCGGTAACCCCGTTTATTACGTCGGCGCGGACACGGGACGTGACGGGCTTGGCGGCGCGGCGTTCGCATCGAAAGAATTGACGGAAGAGTCGCACGAAGATCGTCCGGCGGTGCAGGTGGGGGATCCGTTCAAAGAAAAGTTGTTGCTCGAAGCCTGCCTCGAAGTAATCAAGTCCGGTGCCGTGGTCGGCATTCAGGATATGGGCGCTGCGGGATTGACGTGTTCGACTTGCGAAACCGCGAGCCGCGCGGGTACCGGAATTAAAATTGATCTCAACAAACTGCCTCAGCGCGAGACGGGAATGATTCCGTACGAAATGATGCTTTCCGAATCTCAGGAACGCATGCTGATTATCGCCCAGAAGGGTAAAGAAAAAATCGTCGAAGATATTTTCGAAAAATGGGATTTGCACGCCGTGAAACTTGGGGAAGTGACGGACGGGCATTTAATGCGCGTGTATCAGGGCGACAAATTGATCGCTGAAATTCCGGCCAAAGCGCTGGCGGATGAAGGGCCTATTTACATTCGCGAAGAAAAAGAGCCGGCCTATTTAAAAGAAACGCGCGCGTTCAACATCAATTCAATTCCGGATTTGTCATCCTTGCAGGGGCGAAAAGGTGCCAGGTTCACGAACCTGGCACCTAATACGACTGTTACTTGTAACGATGTCCTTTTACAACTGCTGGACGTACCTTCGATCGCCTCAAAAGCCTGGATTTATGAGCAGTACGATCACATGGTCCGCACCGACACCGTGTTTTTGCCGGGCCGTCATGACGCTGCGGTTGTCCGCATCAAAGGAACGAAGCGCGCGCTTGCCGCAGCAAGCGATTGCAACGGACTGTACTGCTATCTGGATCCGTACGAAGGCGCGAAAATTGCGGTGGCTGAATCTGCCCGCAACGTAGTATGCGCTGGCGGAGAACCGCTGGGAATTACCGACTGCCTGAATTTTGGCAATCCAATGAAGCCGGAAGTTTATTGGACTTTTCATCAGGCCATTTCAGGAATCAGTGACGCGTGCCGCGCGCTCGGTGTTCCTGTCACGGGCGGCAATGTCAGTTTTTATAATGAAAGCCCGGCCGGAGCGATTTATCCGACGCCGACGATCGGCGTGGTGGGTATCTTGGAAGATGTATCGATGGCCACACCGAGTAATTTTCAAAAAGAAGGCGATGTTATTTATCTTCTCGGCGAAACGTTCAATGAACTCGGAGGATCGCAGTATCTTCTCGAGATTCACGCGAAGCGTGCCGGAATTACGCCACGGCTGGATCTCAAGAAAGAAGTTGCGCTTCAAAAAGCGTTGCTCAAAGCCAACAAAGAACGCGTGATGAGTTCGGCGCATGATTTATCCGATGGTGGACTCGCGGTTGCTGCGGCTGAAGCGTGCCTCGGTGAACCCGGAAAATTTATCGGCGCCGAGATTTCGAGCCTCGGAGTCATTCGAGAAAAAGATGTGCGTATCGATGCCGCGCTGTTTGGTGAATGTCAGTCGCGCGTGCTGGTCAGTCTTTCGAAAGAAAACGCGCCGAAATTTGAAAAAATTCTCGCCGAGTTTTCGGTTCCGTTCACGCAAGTCGGAACTGTGGGTGGCAACAGACTCCAAATAGCTGATAAAATTAATGTGGCGGTTATGGATATCGAGAAAGCCTATCGCAATGCAATTCCCCGAAGGATGGAAAAGGTGATAGCGTAGCTGGCAAAGGGAAAATTATGAACGAAGATAAACTTAAAGATAAATGCGGCGTATTCGGCATTTTGGGGCACCAAAATGCGGCGGATATGACCTATCTGGGGCTTTTTGCACTGCAACATCGGGGCGAGGAGGCGGCGGGAATTGTTACTTACGATGGCGAGCAGATGCATCTTCACAAAAGCACCGGACTGGTGAATGAAATCTTCAATGAAGCCAAATTAAAAGCGCTTCCGGGAAATTCCGCGATTGGTCATGTGCGTTATTCCACCTCCGGTTCTTCAACTGTTAAAAATGCGCAGCCCTACATGTCCGATTATTCCCGCGGGCAAATCGCGGTAGCCCACAACGGAAATTTGGTAAATGCCCGAGTGCTTCGCGATGAGCTGGAAGCTTACGGCGCGATTTTTGGGAGTACCTCTGATTCGGAAATTATCATTCATCTGATGGCCAAGCCCAGTTACCGGACTTACGAAGATGCGCTCGAGGGAACCATTCGCAGGATGAAGGGTGCGTTTTCTCTAGTGATGCTGATTAATAATGTGTTGGTGGGCGCCCGCGATTCTTATGGTTTTCGTCCGCTGTGTATCGGCCGCATGCCGGAAGGTGCCTACGTGCTCTCTTCCGAGACTTGCGCCTTTGATTTACTGGGAGCTAAATATCTTCGCGATGTCGAACCCGGTGAAATTGTCATGATCGACAAATCTGGACTCCGCAGTTTGTATCCGTTCAAAAAAGATCCGACACGCCTGGGGCATTGCATGTTTGAATTTGTTTATTTTTCGCGTCCCGATTCTCTTGTGTTCGGAAAGTCGGTAGGCATTATTCGCGAAAATCTCGGTCGTGAGTTGGCCAAAGAACATCCTGTACCCGCAGATATCGTGATTCCGGTTCCTGACTCGGGAAATTTCGCAGCAGTCGGATACTCGATGCAATCCGGAATTCCGTTTCAAACTGGATTGACGCGCAATCACTATGTTGGCCGCACGTTTATCAGTCCGTCAGCTAATCAGCGCGAATTTAAAGTGAAAATCAAATTAAATCCGGTGAAAGCGGTTATTGAAGGCAAGCGCGTGATTGTGGTTGATGATTCCATCGTTCGCGGCAATACGGCGCGCAATCGCGTGAAAACGCTCCGGGAAGCGGGCGCGAAAGAAGTGCATATGCGCATCAGCTGTCCGCCGCACGTTTCGCCTTGTTATTACGGTATCGATTTCCCGGATCCTTCCGAGCTATTAGCTACGCGTTATCCGATGGACGAGATCAAAAAGTTTTTAAACGTGGATTCTATCGGCTATCTGTCAATCGAGGGAATGCTTCGTGCCGTCGGCGGGGACAGAGGCAAGTATTGCATGGCCTGTTGGGACAAAGTGTATCCGTGTCCGGTTGTCGATGAGATGGATAAATATGGAATAGGAAAAAAGCGATGAGCCAAACGGTTACGTACAAAAAAGCCGGCGTCAACATTGACGCGGGAAACGCTCTGGTCGAGCGGATTAAACCGCTGGCCAAGTCCACCAAAATACCCGGGCAAGTTTCTTCAATCGGAGGGTTCGCCGCTTTGTTTGATCCGTCCGTTTACAAAATTAAAAATCCGCTGCTGGTTTCGACCACCGATGGCGTGGGAACCAAACTGGAATTGGCCCGGCTTCAGGCGAAGCATGATACCATTGGCATTGATCTAGTTGCGATGAGTGTGAACGATTTGATTGTGACGGGCGCCCGGCCGATTATTTTTCTGGATTATTTCGCGACCGGCAAATTGAATGTGAAAGAAGCGGAACAGGTAATTAAAGGAATCTCGGATGGCTGCCGTCAGGCCGGCTGTGCGCTCGCGGGCGGTGAGACCGCTGAGATGCCGGGATTTTACAACGGTTCGGAATATGATTTGGCCGGTTTCGCAGTGGGCATCGTCGATCGCAAAAAAGTGGTGACCGGAAAACAAGTGCGTCCGGGCGATGCGCTTCTGGCGCTGGCGTCATCGGGACCGCATTCAAATGGTTATTCACTGATCCGAAAAGTTTTTTCGAAAGAGGAGCTCCGCGGTGCCTGGGGTAAATTGGCGCTCACACCGACCCGGATTTACGTGAAGCCGATTCTGGCTGCGCTAACCCAATTTAACATCAAGGCGATGGCGCATATTACCGGCGGCGGGTTTTACGATAATATTCCACGCGTTCTTCCGGAAGGAACCGGAGTTCAAGTAACGCTTGGCTCTTGGCGCATTCCAAAAATTTTTGATGAAATCGCCCGCCGCTCGCGATTGGGCGTCAGAGAAATGTACCGGACGTTCAATATGGGCGCCGGCATGGTGCTTGTTCTTTCGCCGCGCGATGTCAAAAAAGCAGTCCAACACTTTAAAAAATTCAACATTGATTCCTGGCCTGTCGGCACCATCGTCAAGGGCCGGGGCGTTACAATGAAATGAACATCCTCGTTATCGGTTCCGGCGGACGCGAACACGCGCTTGTCTGGAAAATAAAACAAAGCCCGCTTGTCAAAAAAATTTACGCCATTCCCGGAAATGTCGGCATTGCCCAAATTGCCGAGTGTGTTCCGGGTAATGTCGAGGATCTTGATTTTCTCGCCGATTTTGCCACAAAACAAAAAATCGATCTGACCGTAGTCGGTCCAGAGCTTCCGCTCGTCACAGGGATTGTGGATCAATTTCAATCGCTCGGGCTCAAGGTTTTTGGGCCCAGCAAGAGAGCAGCTCAGCTGGAAGGTTCCAAAATTTTTGCCAAGGCGATGATGCAGAAATTTGGCGTGCCCACGGGCGCTTTCGAAACATTTACTGAAGGTGAGAAGGCGAAAGCGTATGCCATCGAATCGGAATATCCTCTTGTGATCAAAGCGGACGGACTGGCCGCGGGCAAGGGCGTCGTGATCGTCCAATCCGCGGAAGAAGCCGTCAGCGTGCTCAACGATTTTTTCAATAAAAAGATTTTTGGCGATGCGGGAACCAAAGTGGTGATCGAAGAATATTTGGAAGGTCCGGAAGTTTCGATTTTGGCGCTCACCGACGGAAAAATTGTCATCCCTCTGGCGAGCTCGCAGGACCACAAGCGCGTAAATGACGGGGACCTGGGGCCCAACACCGGCGGCATGGGTGCTTATTCGCCGTATCCGCTGCTTCTGGACGCGGACATTAAAGCATTGGTCAAACAAACGGTTGAACCGATTGTTTACGGTATGGGCGAAAATGGAATTCCATTTCGCGGAATTTTATACGCGGGTCTGATGCTCACGGAACACGGACCCAAAGTGTTGGAATATAACGTTCGTTTGGGTGATCCTGAAACGGAAGCTGTCCTGCCGCGCATGAAAAGTGACATCGTGCCGCTTCTTTTAGCCTGCGCGGAAGGAAATTTAAAAACCGATCGCTGTGAGTGGCACGAAAATGCCGCGATGACGGTGGTGCTTGCCTCGGGCGGTTATCCCGGAACTTTCGAGAAAGGTATCGAGATTTTCGGCCTCCAGGAAGCTGAAAATTCCGGTGCCGTCGTTTTTCATGCGGGGACTTCGAAAAACACTTCCGGTAAAATCGTGACCGCCGGCGGCCGCGTCTTGGCGGTGACGGCGTCGGGTGAAACGCTGCTGGACGCACGTGAAAAAGTGTACGCGGCGGTTTCTAAAATTTCATTTCGCGGGATGCATTATCGACGCGATATCGGATATCAAATTTTGGGAGTTCCGTCGAATCGATGACCTCCATCCAAGAGGCGGTTCGATTTTTGAAAGAAGGCAAGCCGGTTGTGTTTCCCACCGAAACGGTGTATGGGGTGGGAGTGGCCCGATCGCAGGAACGATCCGCGGCTTCTATCTATGATTTAAAAGGCCGGGAAGAGAATAAACCCTTAAGTCTTCATATCGCCCGAATTGGTTCGCTCGATTTGAAGAAAATTTATTTCCCGCGGCTTGTGAGTTTTCTCATTCACCGTTTTTGGCCGGGACCTTTGACATTAATTATTAAACATCGAAATGGTGAGACGCTGGGATATCGGTTCCCCAACAACCCAATCGCTCGTCAATTGATCGAGATGCTCGGTGAACCGATGCTGGCGACGAGTGCCAATACCAGCGGCAAGCCACCGGCGACGACGGTGCGGGAAGCCGAATCGTATTTTGGAAATAAAATTCCCGTGTATTTGGACGGGGGCAAAACACAATTTCAGGAAGCCTCAACGGTCTTGGATGTCACGCAGTATCCGCCTAAATTGTTGCGCGAAGGCACCGGAGCAGAACGGGTTCGCGAGGCAATCGTTTCTTTTTTAGACAATTCGTTTGTGAAGCGGAAAATTCTGGTCGTGTGTACGGGCAATACTTGCCGGAGTCCAATGGCCGAAGGCTGGCTCCGTCATCATTTGACAACACAAGGCTATGCCGATAGTTTTGAGGTAGAGTCGTGCGGCACGGCCGCATTTTCGGGCATTCCGCCGTCGGATGAGGCCATCCAAGTTTTGAAAGCTGATGGGATCGATATTTCCCATCAACGCTCCCGCGCGCTTTATGACGAGCTGGTTTTCCGGGCGTCTCATATTTTTGTGATGACAGACTCGCATAAAAAATATATTTTGGAGCTTTTTCCAGAAGTTGAAAAATGCATTGCTGTTCTAAATATTCCAGATCCGATTGGATTGGAACAGGCCGAGTACCAGCGAGTTTATGAATTGATCAAAAGCAAACTTAATAAGGAGCTCGAATGGATTCTAAAATTTTAATTGCCTCAGATCACGGTGGAATCAAACTCAAAGCAGATTTGGTTAAATTCCTGAAAAAACTGCATGTTTCAGTGAATGATCTTGGAACAAATACGGAAGATTCTGTCGACTATCCTGATTACGCGATTAAACTCGCCAAATCAGTGGGTAAGAGCAAAAATCAAAAAGGAATTTTAATCTGCAAATCTGGCATTGGCATGGCGATTTCGGCCAATAAAGTCCGAGGAGTCCGTGCCGCGCTTTGTTTGAACAAAAAGATGGCGGAACTTTCGCGTCAGCACAATAATTCCAACATTCTGGTTTTGGGTGCGGCGTTTGTGCCGTCGAAAAAGGCGGAAGGTATCGTGAAGGCATGGCTCGCCACTCAGTTTGAAGGCGGAAGGCATGAAAAACGGATTAAAAAAATAACCGATTACGAGGGGAAGAGATGATTACCATGAGCGAACAAAAACAGGGCGAACAATCCAAATTGAAATCCGAGGACCCGGAAATTTATCAGGCGATTAAAGAAGAGTTGAATCGCCAGAATGAAAATCTGGAATTAATCGCGAGTGAGAATTTTGTTTCAGAGGCGGTGCTGGAGGCGCAAGGTTCTGTGCTGACGAATAAATACGCGGAAGGCTATCCGGGAAAACGCTGGTACGGCGGCTGTCAGTTTGTGGACAAAGCCGAAAGTCTGGCTATCGAGCGCGCGAAGAAACTTTTTGGGGCCGATCACGCGAACGTTCAGCCGCACTCGGGCACATCCGCCAACATTGCGGTGCTCCTGGCCGCGATTAATACCGGGGACACGATTCTGGCGATGAATCTGGCGCATGGCGGACATTTGAGTCATGGTCATCCGATGAATTTTTCGGGGCTTTTTTACAAAATTGTTCCGTACGGTGTGAGCAAAATAGATGAAAAAATCGATTACGAAGAACTTGAAAAACTGGCCGTTGAACATAAACCCAAATTAATTCTGATGGGTGCCTCAGCTTATCCGCGCATCATCGATTTCGAAAAGAGTCGAAAAATTGCGGATAAGGTGGGAGCGCTTCTTTTCGTCGATATGGCGCATTTCGCGGGACTGGTTGCCGCGGGGCTTCATCCGAATCCGGTTCCCGGCGGTGGCGCTCAAGGAAGCGCTCTCGGATGACTTCAAAGTCTATCAGCGTCAAATCGTCGCCAATGCCAAAGCGCTTGCCGCTCGCTTGGCGAAAAGTGGATTCCGCATCGTTTCCGGCGGAACGGATAATCATTTGATGCTCGTGGATGTGACCGTGAAAGGATTTACCGGAAAAGAAGCGTCCGATGCGTTGGATCATGTCCGTATCACCGTAAACAAAAACGTGATTCCGTTTGATGAAAAATCTCCGTTCGTCGCTTCCGGAATCCGGCTTGGAACCCCGGCAGTGACGACGCGCGGTTTGAAAGAAAAAGATATGGAAGAAATCGCAGACCTGATCAATATCACGCTCGATAAGAATGCGAACGAGGCCGCACTTGCGAAAGTGCGCGGTCGGGTCGAAGATCTCGTAAAAAAATTCCCGCTCTATGAAGGCCTGCGCCGCAGGATGGATTAATTCATGAAATGCCCTTATTGCAAATATGATGACGATAAAGTCATCGATTCCCGCTCATCGGACGAAGGGCTTGCCATTCGCCGGCGACGTGAATGCACAAAATGCAAGCGTCGGTACACCACGTACGAGCGCGTTGATGAAATTCCCACTCTGGTAATCAAAAAAGGGGGGACCCGAGAGCCGTATGATCGCATGAAAGTTTTGGCGGGTATCCGGAAAGCTTGTGAAAAACGCCCGGTTTCGGCGGAAACTCAGGAAGCCATTGTCGGTGAACTCGACAAATTGATCAGCGAAAAGTATGAGCGGGAAGTCCCGTCAGATGTGATCGGTGAATTTGTGATGAAGAAATTATCTGAAACGGATGAAGTGGCTTATGTGCGTTTCGCGAGCGTTTACCGGCAGTTCAAAGACATCAATCACTTTTTGAAGGAGTTGAAGTCGCTTCTTTCGAAATAGGTTTCGGTATCGGGGTTCTCAAAGGCTGTGGTGAGCCGGGAATCGGCGTTTCAATCATCGTTTTTTCTTCCGCTTTCCTTCGGTCTTCCAGAAAACTTCGAATATTTGCCTCTCGGATGATTTGATTAATATATTTCCGCTTAGTTTCACGTTTAGCCAGTTCGGTCATTGCTGAGCGGTAGCCCTCTTTCATTTTTTCGAATTCTTCTGGTTTTGCTTCGGGATGCACGGCGAAATATTTTTTCTTCAAAGACTCATCGGTCAAAGTGACTTGCACCGGGATTTGATCAAGCAATTTTTGAATGGCAACCAGATCGCGAATTTTTTCCTCGAAAACGCGCGGGCCTTCCTGGAAAACATTTTGTACCCAACGACCATATAATTCTGGGTCGTAAGCCTGAGGTCCTGCCATGCGTTTCAGGATTTCACCTTGAACTTCTTCATCAGTTACCTTGATCCCCTCGCGTTTGGCCTTGATGGATAGGGCAATCTGCTCCCAAGTGAGTGCTTCGACGGAAGCTGCATCTTTTGTTTCTATTTCCGGTCCGCCAAATATGCGAATGAGTTTCAGGTGCCGATTGAATTCCTGATTAGATATCCTTTTCCCAAAAACTTTGCCGGCTGTATTGCCTCCGCCAGAAAGTCCCGTGAACACAGCACTTCCCACGCCCCAAATAACGAAAGAGCCAACAATGAGCCAGCAGATTACGCGCGTATTTTTTCGAAGATGATTTAGCATAACGAGTGAGGATTATATTAAAAATTCAGGTTGTAACATAGTGAAATATCGAGACTTATACCTCGTTCTTGATCAGGGTTCAAACCCGTGTTACTATGACACCTTCATTTGCCCCAACTTCCGGATACTAAGGAGACTTCAGTATGAAAGGTTTACAGGTTAGTATTATCGCCGCATTTGTTCTAGCCGCGATTTCTCTGGCTGGAACTGTCTATTTTTTCACACAAATTGATGGAGAGCGAAAATCCCGCATTGCCGCTGAAAAAAACATATCTGAAATGCAATCTGCTGTTCAGGAAAAGGACAAACAGCTTCAGGATAAGACACAGAATTTAAGCTCTCTCGAAAGCCAGATGGATGAAATTAAAGCGGAAGTCCGCAACAAGAATCAAGAGCTCACCAAAAATCTGAATAAAATTGCCCAGTCCGATACCAAAATAAAAGATTTGACCGAGAAGATCCGTCTTTTGGATAAGGAAAATAAAGATTTGAAAGCCCGTGTGGAATATTTCGAAAAACAGCAGGCCGATCAGGATCAAGTTTCTGTGCAACAGGCAGAAGAGTCATCTATTCCTGGTTTGGCAGCTGCGATTGAGCAAAAAGGTTCTTCCGCTATCTCTTCAACTCCTGCGCAAAAAACACCGGAGAAACCGGCGTCGGGAAAAGTGGTTCTGGTTAATCGGGAATACAACTTTATTGTTGCGGGTATTGGGAAACTGGATGGCATCAATTTGAAAGATCAATTGGATATTGTTCGAGGTGATAAGGTAATCGGAAAAGTAGCTGTTACAAAACTTTACGATTCGCTTTCATCTTGTGAAATTCTTCAGGAAGGCAAGTCTCAGATCAAAGAAGGGGATATTGTTCGCGTTTTCACAAAAGCCTAAGGGGGGAGATATGAAACAATTTTGGGGCGTTGTTTCCATTTTGGTTTTGATTGGCGCGATTGTGTTTGTGGCGCATGAGGTGAAGGCTCAATCCAAAGAAAGTTCTTCAGAGGGTGATCTGAAAAAAGTTTTGGATCGCCTGGATAAAATTGATACTCAATTGCAGTTGATTTCGGAAAATCAGGACAAAATGTTTGTTGAACTCAGGCGTGGCCGTTATTTCACGACCCATCGCGCATAGGTAAACAATGGCATCTACTACTATGAATCAATTAATCAAACCGCTTGAAGCTGGGATTCGGGGTGTTTACACACCTCCCGGCGATAAATCGATTTCGCATCGCGCAGCAATGATCGCTGCTCTGGCTAAAGGGATCAGTCGAGTCACCAATTTTTTAATGGCTGAAGATTGTCTTAATACCGTTCAGGTTTTGCAAGCGCTTGGTGTTCCCATCCGTGTCGGGAAAAATGATATCGAGGTGCGCGGCGTTGGATTGACAGGGCTTAAGCCTTCAGAAAAAGAACTTTATTGCGGAAATTCCGGAACAACCCTGCGGTTGATGGCGGGTATTTTGGCGGGACAGCCATTTGAATCGATTTTGACAGGGGATGCTTCACTTTCGAAGCGGCCCATGAAACGTATTACGGATCCGCTTCGGGATATGGGTGCTGAAATTTCTGGCCCGGACAACGGAAATTATCCGCCGCTTCATATCAAGGGTGGAAAACTTCAGGGAATTTATGTCGACAACAAACTTTCCAGTGCTCAGGTGAAATCGGCGCTGATGCTCGCCGGGCTTTACGCTCAAGGTGAGACGGTGATTCGGGAATCGGTGCCCTCGCGGGATCACACTGAAAATCTTTTCAAATTTTTCCAGGCGGATTTTGAGCGCACCGAAGATTCTGTGATTGTTCGTCCTTCGAAAAAGCTGGTGGGATTAGATTTCAGAATTCCTTCTGATCCTTCCTCTGCGGCCTTTTTTGTCGTCGCGGCCATTCATTCGGAAGATTCTTTTTTAACGGTAAAAGATACCTGCCTGAATCCAACACGGACTGGATTTTTGGAAGTGTTGAAGCGCATGGGCGCCAAGATTGAGGTCAAAGTTAATGAGTCCGATTTTGAGCCTGTTGGGGAAATAAAATGTTTTACCAGTTTCTTGCGGGGAACGACTATTTCCGGCCGGATGATTCCTCGCTTGATTGATGAACTGCCGATTTTGATGGTTGCCGCTGCAATGGCTTCGGGTGAAACAGTGAGTCGAGGAGCGCAAGAACTTCGGGTCAAAGAAACAGACCGAATCAAGGCCATGTGTGACAACTTGAAAGCATTGGGAGTTCAGGTGACAGAAAAAGAGGATGGCTGCATCATTCATGGCAAAGCGTTTATCCGCGGCGGCAAGGTGAAAAGCTATGGAGACCACCGGACAGCGATGAGCATGGCTGTGGCGGGGCTTTTGAGCCAAGAGGGTGTGGAGATTGAAGATGTAGATTGTGTTGCAACTTCCTATCCGGGATTTTTTGAAGATTTGGCGGCGCTTTCGGCGTAACTTATCTAACGATAATTGATTGATAACGATAGCGCTTTCCGATAAAATGCCAAGTTACCTTCAACCACAAAGAGGCGTTTAATCATGATTCTCGACCAACTATTAGGTTTTTTCTCCAACGATATCGGAATTGACCTCGGTACCGCAAATACACTTGTTTATGTTAAAGGGCAGGGCGTCGTGCTTTGCGAACCCTCCGTTGTTGCTGTTGAGCGCGGAACCAACAATATTGTCGCTGTCGGTGAGGAAGCGAAACGAATGCTGGGAAGAACTCCTGGAAACATTGTTGCTATTCGCCCGATGAAAGACGGCGTTATCGCCGATTTTGATATGACCGAAGCGATGCTTCGTTATTTTATCCGCAAAGTAAATCAGAAAAAAAGACTCGTCAGTCCCCGCGTCGTCATCGCAGTTCCCAGTGGCATTACGGAAGTTGAGAAACGTGCCGTGAAAGACTCGGCTGAAAGAGCTGGGGCTCGCAGTCCGGTTTATTTGGTTGAAGAACCTGTTGCGGCGGCCATCGGCGTCGGTCTTCCGATTCACGAACCGGCTGGAAATATGATTATCGATATCGGCGGTGGTACGACGGAAATGGCCGTGATTTCTCTGGCTGGTATTGTGTTTGCAAAAAGTATCCGTATCGGCGGCGATGAGTTTGATGACGCGATTGTTCAGCATCTCAAAAAAACCTACAATCTTTTGATCGGAGAAGCTACGGCGGAAGACATAAAAATTAAAATTGGTTCCGCGTATCCTCTTGAAGAAGAGCTGACCATGGAAGTCCGTGGCCGCGATATTCTTGCGGGTTTACCGAAGACAATTACAGTTACCAGTGAAGAAATCCGGGAAGCGCTTTCGGAGCCTGCTTCTGCCATTTTGGAAGCTGTTCGCATCACACTTGAAAGAACGCCTCCGGAGTTGTCTGCTGATTTGTTGAACCGCGGATTGGTGTTGGCTGGCGGCGGTGCGCTGTTACGTGGACTTGATAAATTGGTGGCTGAAGAGACGGGCCTCCCTGTTCACATTGCAGATGATCCTTTGACCGCAATCGCTCTTGGAACGGGAAGATATCTCAGTGATATCAATCTGCTCAAAAAGCTGTCGGTCAACAATCACCAGAATTCAAAATACGATCATCGTTGATTTTTGATTTTTTAGAGGCGGCCACCAGGATCGCCCTTACCTTCATTTTAAAGGAATGTCGCGGTGAGACCACGAGTTTTTATCTTACTTGCCATTTTGGCATTCGTTCCTTTAATCCTTTCTTCCGTCGCCACGCCATTTCCTGAAACCGTCCGTTCCATTTCCACTCAAACGTTCAAACCCCTGTTTGAAACCACAGATTTTTTCTCGGACAGTTTAAAAGGTGTGTTCACTAGAACCCGTGACATTTTCACCGTCTATAAACAGAATCAAGAATTGCGTTCACAGATTTCCCAGCTCAAGATAGAAATTTCCCAGCTTAAGGAATTTGAAAACCAAATCGCCCGCATCCAGAAATTGCTGCCCTACCTCGACCGTTATCCCAAAACCGTCGCGCTTGCGAAAATTGTTTTTCGTGGACTTTCTTTTTGGGATCAGGACGTTGTGATCAACAAGGGAACGAAAGACGGTGTTCAGAAGGATATGCCCATTGTGACTTCTCAAGGATTGGTGGGGAGGGTAATTTCCGCTTCGGCGACTACGGCCCACATTATGCTGCTGACGGATTACTCGTCAAAGGTCAGCGTAGTGGGACAGGAGTCGCGCGATATCGGGCTTTTGTCCGGTGAAGACAGCAAAACACTTCGGATTATGTACATGGATTTGGCCAGCACGATTAAAGTGGGTGATACGGTGGTGACATCCGGAATGGGTGGAATTTATCCGAAGGGGATACCCGTCGGAAAAGTGGATACGGTTGGAAAAGACAAAGATGGCCTTCACCTTTATGCTTTGGTCACACCATTTGTCGATTTCTCAAAACTGGAGGAAGTCCTGTGCATGGCTCGAACACGCAAAGAGCTGGAATTCTCGCGCTCGTCGTAATCGCCTTCGAATTTTTCTTCAGCCGCTCGGTTCAACTCTTCGGGATACGCCCCGACTTGTTTTTAATCTTCATTGTTTTCTGGTCGTTCGCGATCGATCGCCGTAGCGCGCTTTTTGTCGCTATTCTTCTGGGGCTTATCCGTGATCTTTTTGCCTCCGGATTTTTTGGCGCTGAAACACTCGGCTATTTTCTTGCCGCGGGACTGACTTTTATTGTCAGTCTTAAAATTGACCGCCAGAATTTTTTGATGAAAGGAGCCGCCTGTTTTGTGTTTTCGCTGGTCCATTTTTGGGTTTACGCCCTAGTCACTATGGCTTTGACCGGAGGCGGTATTTCAGGAAATTTTTGGTGGCTTAGCATTCTTCATTCTCTTACAACCGCGATTTTAGCCGCCTGGCTTATCGGTTTTTTTGAACGGATTTGTTACCCCAGATCTTCACACATAAGTTTTAACACTTGATTTCAAACTCAATGTTTCGATATTCCACATTCCGCATTCTCATTCTGGCGATCTTCGCACTGCTCATAGCCGGACTTTTCAATATTCAAATTATTAAAGGGCCATACTACTTTCGGCAAAGCGAGCATAACCGCATCCGCGTTATTCCCCTGCTTGCACCCCGAGGAAACATTTATGACCGAAATGGGGTGGTCCTGGCCGGAAGCCGCCCGTCGTACAATGTTTCTGTCCTACCGGGAGATTTTGACAAGAACGACATTCCGAAGCTGGCCCAGATTTTGAATATTACCGAGAAAGAAATTAAAGATCGCGTCAAGAGAGGCAGGAAAGTTTCGTTCATGCCCGTTGTGCTTGCCCGCGGAGTTGACGCGAAAATTATGATGATGATTGAAGAGGCGAAACCGGATTTTGGAGGAGTGCTTATTCAGGTCGAGTCCGTTCGGGATTATCCGTTTGGTGAAGATGCGGCCCATTTGGTCGGTTATGTCGGGCGAGTTTCAAAAAATGAGTTGGAGCAGGATGACGAAGAACGTTATCAGCCGGATGACCTGATTGGTCGCGCGGGAATTGAGAAGGGGCTGGATGATATTTTGCGTGGTGAAAACGGTGGTTTGCAGGTTGAGGTGGATTCCCGAGGCAAACAAACTCAGGTGTTGTCCGAGCGAAAAACTCAAAAAGGCCAGGATGTGACACTTGCGATTGACATGCGTCTGCAATCTCGAGTTGAGGAAATTATGGGCGATGCCAAGGGTGCAGTGGGCATGATGGATTTGGAATCCGGAGATATTCTGGTTTGGGTGAGTCAGCCGAGTTATGACCCGAATATTTTTATTGATCCCACGAAAGGTAAAGAGCGAGCTGCGCTGATGAAGGATCCGTTTCATCCCATGATGGATCGGGGACTCCGGTCTTCTTATCCTCCCGGGTCGGTTTTTAAAGTGGTGACTGCTTTGGCGGCGCTTGAAAAAGGCGTGGTGAACATCAACACCTCATTTTTCTGCAAAGGCTTTTTCCGGCTAAAACCGGGCAGTCGTCCGTTTAAATGCTGGTACAGCGAAGGACATCAGGTGGTCAACATAACAAAAGCTCTTGAACGTTCTTGCGACGTGTTTTTTTACAACGCCGGTCGCATGCTGGAACCAGAAGAAATCGCAGCTATGTCGCGCCGGCTTGGAATTGGAGAGCCGGAAGATGTAGAAGTTCCTTTTATCGTAGGAACGGTCCCCGATAAGAATTGGAAACGTAACAAAGTTCACGATATGTGGTATCAGGGTGATACGATTAACTATTCGATCGGGCAAGGTTTTCTTCTAACTACACCTCTTGAATTGATGCGCATGATGGGCGCCGTTGCTTTGGAAAATGAAATGCCATCGCCTCATTTTGTCAAAGGGATGAAGCCGCAGCGTAAGAAAATAAATTTAAATCATGACGACGTCAAAATTGTAAAGAATGGACTGCTTAAGGTTGTTGAATCCGATTTTGGAACCGGACAGTATGCGCGGGTTCCTTTTATGAAATTTTGTGGCAAAACGGGAACGGCTCAATGTACTGGCGGCGCTTCTCACGCCTGGTTTTCGGGATTTTTTCCGTATGAAAAACCCAAAGTTGCCTTTATTTGTTTTGTTGAGCATGGTAAGTCAGGCGGCTTTACTTGCGGCAAAATAATGAATCAGGTTTTACTTGCGTGGAATGAGATTATGAACGATCAACCAAAAAAGAAAACCGTGGTTATATCTCCTCAGCCAAGGGCAATGGTCCAGCCCGTTCAGCCGAATCAAAATACTGGAGTGAGAGTTCATGTGGGTGATTAAAGTTCTGAAAGGATTCAATTGGGGGCTTTTTTTCTGCGCCCTCAGTCTGTCATTTATTGGACTTGTTTTTATCGCCAGCGCAAAAACAGGTTTTGAGACGGATTATGTCATGAAACAGATTATGTGGATTGGGATGGGCGTTGTCATGTGCCTACTCGTGGTGTGGGTGGGGTATCGGCCGTTCTTGAATCTGGCGCCGATTTTTTATGGTATTTCCATCATGCTGCTGGTTTTGGTGATGCTCACCGGAGTTAGCGCGAAGGGGGCCCAGCGCTGGCTCGATCTGGGATTTATCGCGCTTCAGCCTTCTGAATTCTGTAAACTTGCCACAATTTTGACTCTGGCGCGCTTTCTGGGTGCAAATAAACCCACAAAAAATCAGTGGTTTACGTTTGCGATTGCTTCGGTGATCGTTCTTTTTCCGCTTGGGTTTATTTTGAAACAGCCGGATTTGGGCACCGCGCTGATTTTTGTACCGATATTTTTCCTGATGCTTTACGTTTGGGGAGCAAAACTTCGATATCTTCTCGGAACCATTGCGATTGGATTAGCTAGTATGCCGGTTTTTTGGCTGCTGTTAAAAGAATATCAAAAAAGACGCCTGCTTGTTTTTATCAATCCCAATGTGGATCCGGTTGGTGCGGGGTACAATACGATTCAGTCGAAGATCGCAGTTGGTTCCGGCATGATGTTTGGCAAAGGCTGGTTTCAGGGAACGCAAAACCGTCTTCGGTTTATTCCGGAGCATCACACCGATTTTATTTTCAGCGTGATCGGTGAAGAATGGGGGTTTATAGGCTCCATGGCATTGCTTCTTGTCTTCTTATTATTCTTTTGGCGGGCGATGATGATTGGAAACCAGACTACAGATATGTCGGGACGTCTGCTTGTTGTTGGTATTGTATCGATGCTTGCGTTCCACGTGTTCGTTAACATTGGAATGACCATTGGCATTATGCCCATCACCGGATTGCCGCTTCCATTTATAAGCTACGGTGGCTCATCATTGATCAGCGCATTTATTTCTGTGGGGCTGTTGATATCTGTTTACCGCACCCGTTCCATTTTTTAAACTGAAGCAGTCTTTTCAACCGGCCGATAATTCTTGTATGTTCTCCCGAATTTCAACAATTTCAATCGCCTTATTTTTAGTGATCTTTACAGCCATTCCAAAAGCTTGGGCGTTGGGTTCCTCAGGAATCGAGAATGCTTCTTACAGCGCGGCTTCTCTGGCGCAGGCTAATGCTGTTGTAGCCCGTCCGAACGATCCGGATTCCGTGGTATATAACGCTGCGGGATTACCGGATTTGGAAGGCATTCAATATTCTGGCGGGCTGGCCGGTATTGATATGCACACGTTTTTTCACAGCAAAGTGACTGGTGATGAAGAGAAAAGTACTGGTCAGCTGTTATTGATTCCCAATTCTTATCTAACGATGAATCCCGGAAAATTTGGCGCAGATCGATTGGGATTTGGTGTCGGCTTAACGTCTCCATTCGGATTGCAAAATCGTTATCATTCTATGAGTCGTATGGCGCGGTATACGGGTCATCATAACTACTTAAACATGGTGGCGGTGACCATAGCCGGCGGGTTAAAAGTTTGCGACAAATTTTCTGTCGGGGGTGGAGCGGTCGATTACATTGCTTACCGGTATGATCAAGTTTTTAATTTCCCAAACTCAGCTTTGCTTCAAACCGCTGTTCCCGGAAACACATTTCCAGATGGATTGGCGCGCGTTGAAACGAATGGAAGCGGATGGGGTTGGCTCGCAAGCGCGCTTCTGAAACCAGCAAAACATCATCAGCTCGGAGTTTTTTATCGGTCACGGGCAACGGTCAATACGAATGGGGAAGTGAAAATTGAAAATATCAATCCATTGCTGGGTGCAACATTTCCCACTATTCCGAATTTTGTAACAGGGACTCAAACTGAAGTCCCGCTTCCTTTTAATATCACCGTGGGATATGCCTACATGCCGTCCGATAAATGGGCCGTGGAATTTGACTGGGCATATACGGGCTGGCACACGTTCAAAGATACGGATTTTGCGTTTGACCGGCCTAATAATATTTTGGTCGCGCTGGGAACCAACCCCAAAGATTTTAATGACACCTGGAGCTTCAATCTCGGCGGTCATTATCTGCTGAATCGGCATGTGGATTTGATGGGTGGCGCGTTTTTTTATACGGCGGCGTCGCCGAAAGATCATTTTACCAACGTGATTCCCGATTCAGACCGTTTGGGCGGGACATTCGGGTTTCGTCTCAATTTAGATAAAAAGAAGAAAGCAACTCTGGATTTCGCCTATTTAGCTTTGCTCTACACCCGCCGTAGTATTTCGAATCCCGGTGTGTTTAACAAAACCGGGGTCAGTGTTGATGGGCGTTATCTGACATTTACTGAAGAATTTATGGTGAACTTTACATATCGATTCGACCTGCCATTTACCAAAAGTGAAAAAAATTCTTTGAATGTCATCAAAGCCGTTCAGCAATCGTAAGTAATTCCCGCCGGGAGATCATTCATGATGGACCAGAAAGCCACAGTACCCTCTGTAGTCATAAGCGGCGCAACAGGATACGTTGGTGTTCATCTGGTAAAGTCGCTTATCGACCAATGTTTAATTCCAAAATGTCTCGTTCGCAGCCAGTCCAATCCGCGGGATGTGGAATTGCTTCGTTCTTTGGGTGCGGAAATTGTCCCGCTCGCTGATTTCAGTGATCCCGAGCAATTGGCTTCTGCGATGCGCCATTCGGATATTCTGGTTCACCTGATAGGCAGTATTGCGCCGAAAAAGGGAGTGAAGCTGGAGGAGTTGCAGACTGAGACGGCGAAGCGATTTTTTTCAGCAGCTCGAAAATCTGGATCTAAAAAAATTGTTTTACTCACGGCATTGGGATGTGGCCCCGATGCGTGTTCGCAATATCATCGGACAAAGTGGCTGGCCGAAGAGGCATTGAAGCATTCAGGATTGACCTATGTTATCTTCCGGCCGTCGCTCATCGTTGGAAAGATTTTAGGTTACCATGACTCCAAAATTGTCCGACGTTACGTGGAGCTCATTCAGAAAAAGAAATCTGTTCCGCTGATTCTTGGAGGGATGAATCGAATACAGCCGATTTTTGTAGGCGATTTGGCCCAGGCAATGACGAAGGCGATTCGTGCGCAAGCCTGGGATAATTCGATTTTGGAGCTGGGTGGCAGCGAAACGCTTTCTACCCGGCAATTCATTGAACGGTTGATGGATATTGTAAATATCCGGAAAAACCTTATCGCGATTCCTGGGCCCTTGGCATGGCTGGCCGCTGTACTGTGCGAGACGTTTCAGGATGTTCCAACTCTTTCGCGGGATCAATTGAAAATAGCGGGATCAGATTCTGTGGCCACGAGAAATGCCCTAACCGAAGATTTTAAGATCGAACCGTATGCGTTGAGCGAAGCGCTTGCTTGTTACGCTGATCATCGTTTTGTAGTTTAGGGGCACGGAAGGTAGCCGCTACCTTCCGTGCCCCCTACGAAAACTAATTGCAGAAAATAAACACCCGGGCCGCGAGGTTTTTGACACGCCATATTTTTTGAATCGTGAAGCCCGATTCTTGAAGCAAAGCCTCTAGCTCTCCTGCCTTGAATGTTTTTTGAGCCGTTAAGTCATGAAATAATTCATGCTCCACATGCGGGTAAGCCAGCCGTTTCATCTGTTTTTCATCTGGAAGACAGACTTCTGAAATCAGGAAATTTTTTCCTGAAAAAGTTTTTCGAAGATTCGAAAATAGCCTCACGAGTTTTTCCTTTCCGTCCGTAAAATATCCATGAAATAAATCGATAGCTGTAACCAGGTTATACGGAGCAAAATCGGCATCGTCCCGAGTAAGGTCAAAAATATCCCGCTTTAATAATTGAATATGTCCATTCAATTTACCGGCGTGCATGGATTGTCGTGCCCGGATCAGAAAACGGTCATCGTGATCAATGCCCAAAAAACGTATGTCTGGAAAATTTTTTAATAGATGACGCGATAAATCAATATTGCCACAGCCGAGTTCGATGACGCCTTTGGGGTGAATCTTTTTGACGATTTGAGTCATGATGGGAAAGGTAAATTGCTCACCTGTTTTTTGAAAACCCAGAGCCACGGATAAATCATTTCTCTTGATGTCTTTTAGTGAAACGTTTTTCTTCAATAACTCGCATAGATTTTTAAAGAAAGGCTCATACGACGAGAAAATGTCGAACACGCCTTCGATTTCGGTCCAGGTTTTGTGTCCCCGCTTGGTCCATGAAACCGTCTGATTTTTCGTTTCTAAATATCCTAAGCGAGCCAGATACTTTGTGATGTAACTTAATATTGTGCTATCGATATTCCGGTTCTGGCAGAAGGAAGTGATATCTGCATTGTTTTTTTCGAGTTCGTCAATGAATCCAATTTGATTCAATGCCCAAAAACAATTAGTTAAGACATATCCGCGGATTGGAGACTTTGCCGTGAGCATTGCATGACGGGTTATTAAATTTTTTTTCAATCCAAGAAAACGAATGAGTGTGCATAGTTCTGTAATCATTGTTTAAATGACTCCAAAGTGCGCCGGATACCTTCCTCATACGAAAAAGGAACATATCCCAAAAGACGATAGGCTTTACCGGTATTCACAGCACGGCTCCGGCCGGTGAAAGTGATTTTCTTGCTCGTGATTGGGGGAGGTGAATTGAGTTTGAGGCCTCGAAATATTACTTCGAAAATAGTCGCCACGATCAGCGCCATTTTAAGAGGAACGATTTTCTGTGGTTCCAGAAGTCCCAATTCTTTAGCAACTCGCGGAATAAATTCTCCGATGGCGACGTGCTTGGAGTCTGCAAGATTGTATATCTCGCCGAAACATTTGGGATTGTCAATGGCGGCATTGGCCAAGGCGGCAATGTTTCCGACATAAACGGCGTTTAATATATTATTCTTTGAACCAACGTATTTAAACATGCCCGATTTTAAGTTTTTGATCAAATTGGGAAAGAAATTGTTGTCACCTTCACCATATATAAATCCAGGACGGATAATCGTAAATGGAATTTTATTACTCTCACAGTAGCGTTTCACAAAAATCTCGGAGTGAATCTTACTATTCGAATACGGGTCGGATGAGAATATGTACGGATGATTCTCATCTGCGTTGACTTGATCCGTGTCTCCGAAAACGCTCA
Organism: Candidatus Omnitrophota bacterium; assembly: GCA_016214265.1. GTDB lineage: Bacteria > Omnitrophota > Omnitrophia > Omnitrophales > JACROU01 > JACROU01. The sequence goes on along the minus strand of JACROU010000006.1, from coordinate 2,866 downwards.
TGCTTGAAATATGGATGAATTGTTTGACTCCTTTGGCATGGGCTGTCATCAGCAGGTTTTTCGTACCTTACACATTGATGGCGTTGAATCGTTCCTTCCGGTCCCAATCGCTGACGTGGGCCGCGGTATGAATCACAGCGTCGATTTCTTCAAGCGCTTTTTCCATTGAAGCCGCATCGTCAAGTTCACCTTTTCGAAGTTCGATTTTTTCGATAATGTCCGGAAAAATTTTCCGTGCTTTCTCGGGATCCCTGACGAGAGCGACGACTTCTTTACCCTCAGCCGCTAATTTCCGAACAATATGTGATCCCACAAATCCAGTAGATCCGGTAACCAGAATCTTGTGAATTCTCCCGTGAATTTCGAATTTGATTTCATGGCGCAGTTGAAAATCAAAAACAGAATTCCAAAATAGATTTTTATTGGGGAGAAGCTCTGTGTAATGATCGGAATAGATAAGGGTTGTTTCTTCGGGTAAATCGTGGACCTGGCCGTTGGGGCTCAGTTTGCCCGGCTTGACGATGGCGTCCTCGGATGAGAGTAGGAAATGGGTGGGGACCGGGTAATAGATCACATTTTTCACAAGCCATTTTCTGAGTTTTTCTGTTTCGAGAAAAAATGAATTGCTAAAATGAAATGTTGTCGTCGGATTATTTTCGATAAAACGTCTCAGATAGGGAAGCCTTGTGAAATGCCGAGGTGTCAGGAGTGATCGATGAAGTTGTTCTTTTTTGCCGAAGAGAATAGCGATCTTTGTTTTAATGTCAAAATTATCTTTCAGCTCAAACGGCGGTGAGACCAGCGTTAAGCTTGTAAAATTCAGCGGCTTCATCGCTGCCCAGTGCAGGCCGGGCAAAGCGCCAAAGCAATGTCCCACAAGATGATAGTAATGGCTTTCATGGCGGCGCTTAAAGTCTTGAAAGCACTCCTCGAAATTATCTGTCCATTCTTCGAATGATTTAACGTGAATTCTTGGATGCCGAGGTAAAAACAAAACCGCTGTCCCTTTTGGAATGTTTTTGGGAATTTCAAACCAGTGAATATCGCTAACTAGTCCATGCAGGTAGACGAGCACCCGGTCAAACTTTTTTTGATTTTGAGGATAAACGTAATAGACGCAGTCTTCTCCGGATTTCAAAGCGCAGTGGAATTCGCTGAATATTTCCTTTGAGTTCATCGTAAACGTCCTTGTTAATGATGTTAATGGCTCATCCTTTGGGCTGTCTGTCAAAAAAGGTGTTACACTTCAAGTATAGCCGGTAAAAACGATATAAGTGCAATAAGGAGAATGGTTAGGATGACGGATCATCACGAGGCACTTAAAACCGAAGAGCGAAAGCTCCGTTCAAGAATTGTTTCAATAGATCTGTTTGCTGTTGATTTACCTCTTCGACACCCTTTCAAGCACGCCGCTTGCGAGCGCTCATCCTCTGAAAGTCTATTCATTAAATGTATTACCGATCATGGTGTTACTGGATATGGGGAAAGCCTACCCCGGGAGTATGTGACGGGTGAGACAAGGGATTCTGCCTATCAACTTCTGCGCGATCGCATTCTTCCGCGACTATTAGACAAAAGTTTCGACTCTCTCGATGAGGTGAAGATATTTTTGGAATCCTGCGATGGGAAGGCGCCTCTTGATTGGGTTTCGCCCAATTGTATTCATCCATCCGCCTGGTGCGCTGTTGATTTGGCACTTCTGGATACTTTCGGCCGCGAATTTAAAGAATCGGCTTTGAAAATTGGAACGGCATTATTGCCAAATTACAGCGCCGTTTTATCTCAAGAATCAGGCCTCAAACTGCTTGCCTCTGCGCTGAAAATAAAACTATTTGGATTCCAACAGGTAAAGATGAAAACTAGCGAAATCCGTGGTCTGGATTCGATTGTCCGGCTAAGGAAAATTCTTGGGAAAAAAATTGATATTCGAATTGATGCAAATATGGCTTGGAATAAAGAAGAGGCGATTTTTGCCATAAAAACGCTTTCCGGCCATGGGATTTCATTTTTTGAACAGCCGGTTCCGGCGAATGAGCTTGATGTGATGGCTTCTCTCGTGCGTGAGTGTGGCGTAAAGATTATCGCGGACGAGAGCTTCACCAACAGGGAATCCTTAAAACAACTTATCGAAAAAAATGCCTGCACGGGAGTCAATATTCGTATCTCAAAATGCGGTGGGGTCATGGCGGCTTTGGCTCGCGCGCATGAATCCCGGGAGGCGGGGCTGGAGATTCAAATCGGTTGTCATGTGGGAGAATCATCGCTCCTTTCAGCCGCTCAGTTGGCTTTTGCCTCTTCTGTGCCAAAAATCAAATTTATGGAGGGATGTTTTGGATTGCTTTTATTGAAAGAAGATCCTTTCGAGCCCATTCTTCAGTTTGGTTGGGGAGGGCATCCTCCGAGACGGCCAGAGGGATGTGGCTGGGGAGTGGAAGTGGATGAGCGGGTGCTTAGACGTTACACCGTTCATCATGATGTGATCAAAAAAAGCGGAAGGTAAGGAAGATAGATTATGCCAATCATGAAAGAGCTTTTTTTATTAGGTGTGGGGCGAGCGGCGCTTCGCGAATTTTATGAGCAATGCGGCCGTGCAAGAGCAATTCAAGACTCACTTGTGATGCGTTTGATGCGCAAAAATGAAGGCACTCAATATGGAAAAGATCATGACTTCAAACATATTCACTCAATTCAGGATTTTAAAAAAACGATTCCCATTACCACTTACGAAGATATCAAGCCTTACGTCGACAGGGCATTTCATGGGATGCCAGCTCAATTAACTATTGATAAGCCGATATTTTTTGCGATGACAAGCGGGACAACGGGAGATCCTAAATATATTCCAGTTACGTCTGAAAGTGACCGG
>JACROU010000028.1 GCA_016214265.1 Candidatus Omnitrophota bacterium | reverse complement strand
TTACGGTTTTGGTGGGAAGGGTGGAGCTGCTTTCTCGAAGTAAGGAATTATCGTCGAAAGACAAAAGCGACATTGAACATATCGTAAGACAGGGAAGCGAGTGCATTAAGATACTGGAGAGGGCAAAGAATGCTCTTAAAGAGAAGACATAAGGAGATGCTTTGCGATGCGGATTCTACTGGTGGAAGATGAAGAGAAAATAGCAGCGTTCATAGAGAGAGGCCTGAAAGCTGAAGGCTTTGCCGTGGATATTGCTCTTGATGGCGAGGCAGGATTAAAGCACGCTTTTATGAATGAATACGATTTGATTATTCTGGATGTGAACCTGCCTAAAATGAGCGGTTATGAAGTTTGTAAAGCAATTCGCGAAGAAAATTCCCGCGTTCCCATTCTTTTTCTGACCGGTCTCGGCTGTGTTGAAGAAAAAGTAAAAGGACTTACGTTGGGGGGTGACGACTATCTTACCAAGCCGTTTCATTTTGATGAATTAATCGCCCGGATACGCGCAAAGATCCGCAGTCAAGAAGAGCAGAAGAAAGCAACCCAGATCAAGATCGCCGATCTTTTGATCGAAGTGGACAAGCACGAAGTTTTCCGCTCTGGAAAGCGCGTTGATCTCAGTCCTCAGGAATTTTCGCTCCTGTATTTTCTGGCCATGAGGAAGAATCAGGTGGTCAGCCGCACCCGCATTATGGAGCATGTATGGCAAAAATCGTTCGATACGGGGACTAACGTAGTCGACGTTCACATCAATCATCTCCGCAGTAAAATCGATAAAGGCTTTGAGCATCCCATGATTCATACCATCCGCGGTTTGGGATATATGCTCAAAGAAGCCGCGTAACTCAAGGACTTCAGTGATCCCCCTCTTGAGAGGGGAATTTTTTTGTTTCGCTTCCCTAAAGGCCCGCCAAACATTAAAATCTCTTAATGTTTTCTTCATCTTGGCTTAATCATTCTCGGCAACACTTACCGGTAATAAGCCAAGGAAGGGATACTTAAAAATGAACAAAAAATGGATTGTTAGTTTGGCCGCAGTGATGTTGATCAGTAATGCCGCTTTTGCGCAGGTAACGGAAGTTCCCATCAATCGAGCCCCGTTTAAAATCGCCCCAGTTTCACCGGAGCAAGAAATTTTTCTGGAAATCCGAATGCCAGAACCGTTAGTTGTAGAGGCGAAAAGAATTAGATCCGTGACAGAAAAATTAAGTCTGCTGGGCGAGGCGCTGTTGAACGGTGACATTCGTGGTCTGAGCCCCCTGAAACAGAATGGTTTCCAAAAGCGGCTATTGGCTGTGGCTGCAAAAGAATTGATGAGCTGGCTCGAAGAATCCGAAAAAGACAAAAGTTTCCAGCAATTATTTAAGGGCGCCGGTCCTTGGATGATGGTGTTTATTCCGAAATCCGCTTTTAGCACGGACGATGCTGAGGAAGGATTTGATATGCCAGGTTCTGGCCCGGGACTTCTTGGTTCCAGAAGACTACCGATTGATGTGTCGATCAGGGCTAACGGAGAAAATTTGGAGATCGAGCTTCGGGGCGGGGCCGATATTTCGCTTCATTTGCGTGTCAATGGCCACGATGAGATTGTACTCGTCAACTAGATCCATTATAATAAAGCCTCTCCTTCCAAATGTCCGTTACAACAAACGGAGGTGCGTGATGATCGTCGTGTGGGTTAATGACCTCTTTTTTGGTTCGAACATCGAAACTGAGGCAAGAGCATTACACGCGGCATGCTGTTTTGTCGACACGCCGCAGGATGCCGTGAAGGCCGTTGAAGAAAATGACGCTTCGCTGGCACTTATTGATCTTAATGTTTCGGAAAAAGTTCTGGAAACAATTCGCAGTATTAAAATAACACCCTCTTCTTCCCATATCCGTATTATTGGTTTTATCTCTGACGTAGAGACGGATTTGGCTCAAAAAGCGCAGATAGCCGGCTGCGATGTTGTGATGCCGCGGTCGCTCTTTGCGAAAAGCCTGCCCGAAATTTTTCACCGGCAGCGTGAATACGAGCTTTCGGCAGTTCTTGTCTGAGAAAACGAAGTGAAGCAAAATCTCGATTCTCGCTATCAGGAATTTATTCGTCTTTTCAATACAAAGCAATACTGGCATGCTCATGAAGTGCTGGAGCAGCTTTGGCTTGCCGATCGCCAGAGCGCCGATCGCGCCTTTTACAAGGGGCTGATTCAGCTGGCCGCCGTGCTTTATCATGTTGAGAAGGGAAATTTCACGGGGGCTTGGGCACTGTTTAATTCGGCAAACCGGTACCTTTCACAATATCCCGAGCAGCATTTGGGTATCTGGAGGGGAAAGCTTCTTCACACGATCCGGGAATTTGCTGAAATTTGTCAAAAAGAAGGGTTAGGAACCGCCGTTGCCAGGCCGATAATTAATGCATAGAATTTTAGCTGGAGGGCCGTAAATCGTATGTGCGTGCTTGTCGTTGGAATTCGATCACACCGGAACTTTCCCATTTATCTTGCCGCTAATCGTGAAGAAGATGCGAAACGCAAAACAACTCCGCCCAAAATTGTGGGTGAAGGCCGCATTCTCGTAGCCGGCATTGATGAGCGCGAAGAAGGAACCTGGCTTGGGGTTAATCAAAACAATATTATTGCTGCTGTTTGCAACCGGGAGGAAAAAGGGACGGCCGGGTAAAAACGGTCGCGTGGCGAGCTTGTACTTGAAGTGCTGCATCAGACAAATTTTGACAGCATTCAGTCTTTGGTCAAAAAAACCGCAAAATTTTATAAACCCTTCAATCTTTTTTATGGAAATCTGATAACAAGCTACCTGACTTCCTGGAATGGCAAGCGCCTCATCACCGAAAAACTTTCCCCGGGCATTCACGTAATTTCTACCGGGGATGTGGATGATCTCAAAAATGCTAAAGTTAGACGCGCATTAGAGTTGGTGAAGAAAAATCAGGAAACAACCATGCCTCAGGACATTTTGCCTACAGATTGGCGCGATCTGTTTTTCCATTTAATTCAGGTCTGCAAAGATCATGAGCCCGAAAAAGATTTGAAAGGCACAATTTGCCGGCATGATAAACCGGTAAAAACCGTGGCTTCGTCACTGTTTGCGCTCGGCAACCGCGGCGTGAATTACAGTTTCTTCTGGCATCTTGTGGGAAATCCCTGTCAGGCAAGTTACCGGGATTACACTCAATTGACGCGCAAAGTCGCAGTTCTTCAAAGAGCACCCGCAGCAACATCCACGGCATAGCAATTCGGATCGGGCGAGAAAAATGAAAAATGTTAAATGTATTATTTTAGGCGGCGGGCAGGGGAAGCGTCTTTTTCCTTTGACGCGTGACCGTTCCAAACCCGCGGTTCCGATCGGAAGCAAATACCGGTTGATTGATATTCCGATGTCGAATTCCTTGAATTCGGGAATCAAACAGGTTTATATTTTGACCCAGTTTAATTCCGTTTCGTTGAATAACCACATTCATCAGACCTACAAATTTGATTATTTTTCCGACACGCGCGTGCGGCTCCTCGCGGCTGAACAGACCATCGCAAACACAAAATGGTTTCAGGGCACGGCGGATGCGGTTCGGCAGCATATCGTCCACTACAATTTGCAGCCGGACAGTGACGTGCTGATTCTCTCGGGCGACCATCTCTACCGGATGGATTACAAAAAGCTCGTTGATTTTCACCGTGAAAAAAATGCGGATCTGACAATTTCAGTGGTTGCTGTTCCGAAAAAACACACGCCAGGTTTCGGCATTATGAGCCTGGATACCAATCAAAAAATCGTAAATTTTAAGGAAAAGCCAAAAGAAGATTCTGAGCTCGCCAGCGTTCAGTTAGATCCTAGCTTGGTAACCCGTTTTGGACTTGTCCCGAATCCCCCGAAGTTTTTGGCGTCGATGGGTGTTTATGTGTTTAAGGCGTCCGTTCTCGAACGGCTGCTTTCTGGAACGGAATCCGATTTTGGGAAAGAATTAATTCCGAAGGCACTGTTTAATTACAAAGCCTACGGATATTTCTTTAATGATTATTGGCGAGACATCGGAACGATACACAGTTATTACGAGGCTTCGATGGAAATGACTGGTCCGATACCACCGTTCAGTTTTTTCAGCGAAGAAAAAGTATTCACGCATCCGCGATTTCTTCCGCCATCAGCTGTTATGGAGAGTCAGCTGGATCAGGTATTGATTCCGGAAGGCTGTCGCATTCATCAGGCGAAAATTAAAAGAACAATCGTCGGGCTTCGTTCTGTAATCCAGAAGGGGGCTTGCGTAGAAAACACGGTTCTGATGGGGGCCGATTATTATGAATGGAAAGTGCCCAATGGTTTTCCCCCGATTGGAATCGGCGAGGGAAGCAAAATCAACCGGGCGATTATCGACAAAAATGCGCGAATTGGCAAAAACGTAATTATTGAAAACTCAAAACGAGTGGAGAATTTTGACAGTCTGAACTACTGCATCCGGGATGGCATTGTCATAATTCCAAAAAACGGAGTCATCCCGGACGGAGCGGTGATTTAAATGATACGCATTACAGAAGATTTGCTGGAACAAATTTCAAAAAATGTTAAAAGCGGCTATCCCAAAGAAGTGTGCGGTGTGTTGGCGGGTGAGCGGGATATTGAAATTAAAACGGTGAAAGAAGTGCATCCCGTTACGAATTTGGAATCGGCCAAAGACCGGTTCAACATGGACTCGAAAGAATTCAAACGCATCGATGACGAGCTGAAAGCCCGCGGCCTGGCTGTGATCGGTGTTTATCATTCTCATCCTGATGCTCCGGCAAGCCCCTCGGAGACAGATCGCGCGACGGCGTGGCCTGTATATTCCTACCTGATTTTTTCCGTGATTAAGGGCAAGGGGGTTACCGCAAAATCGTGGGAACTGAACGAATCCTCAAAAACATTTGAACCCGAAGAGCTCGATATTATCGACGGCGAAATCGGGGAAGCATAAAAGCATCCTGGCACTTAGGTTCCAGGAACCTTTAACTCGTGACCGCTCCCAGGGCGGCGCTCGAAACCAGTTTCGCGTATTTCGCCATGACACCGTGCGTGTAGCGCGGTTTCGGGGCTTTCCAATTCGCCAACCGATTCTTTATTTCCGCCTCAGTGAGTTTCACGTCGAGCGTGCGTTTTTTGATATCGATGTGAATGATATCGCCTTCCTGAATCGCGGCGATCGGTCCGCCCACCACGGCTTCCGGCGCCACATGGCCGATCATAAAACCTTTCGTTGCGCCTGAAAACCGGCCGTCCGTGAGTAGCGCGACGGAAGCGCCGAGGCCTTCGCCCACAATGGCCGCGGTGACGCCCAGCATTTCTCGCATGCCGGGACCGCCTTTCGGCCCTTCGTAGCGAATCACAATCACATCGCCTGCCTTAATTTTGCGCTCTTTCACGGCGCGGAACGCGTCTTCTTCGCAGTCGAACACGCGCGCGGGGCCTTCATGCTCCGTACGGTTTTCGCCCGCGACTTTGATGACGCAGCCTTCTGGCGCCAGATTGCCTTTCAAAATGACGAGTCCGCCGGTAGGTTTCAGCGGATTCGAAAGAGGACGAACGACTTGCTGTCCCGGAGTTTCTTTTGCGGCAAGCGCTTCTTCGCCGACCGTTTTTCCGCTTACGGTCATCGCGTCTTTATTGAGGAGCCCGGCTTCGAGCAGCCGGTTGGCGACCACGCGAATACTTCCGGCATGATGCAAATCCACGGCCACATATTTTCCGCCGGGTTTTAAATCGCCCAGAAGGGGAGTGCGCGAGCTGATGGTGTCGAAATCATCGATCGAGAGCTTGATGCCCATTTCGCGCGCGATCGACAAGAGATGCAGTACCGCGTTCGTCGAGCCGCCGGTCATCGCCACCGCCGCGATGGCATTATCAATGGCCGCGCGCGTGATGATGTCACTCGGCCGAATATTCTTTTTGAGAAGCTCGATCACGAGTTTGCCCGCTGCAACGCAGGACTCATCCTTTTTCGGATCCATCGCCGGAATGCCGTTCGAACCCATCGGCGAAATTCCGATCATCTCAAACGCCATTGACATTGTGTTCGCAGTGAATTGTCCGCCGCAAGCGCCCGATCCGGGGCAGGCATGATCTTCCACATCCTTCAATTCTTTATCCGAAATTTTCCCAGCGGCTTTTTTGCCGACGGCTTCAAACACATCCTGAATCGTGACGTCACAGCCCTGATATTTTCCCGCGTCAATCGAGCCGCCATAAATCATGAGCGATGGAACGTTGATGCGGCAGAGTGCCATGACAGTGCCGGGAATGGTTTTGTCGCATCCGGAAATGGCCACGAGGCCGTCGAAATAATGTCCGCGTGCCACAAGCTCAATCGAGTCGGCGATGACTTCGCGGCTGACGAGCGAGGTCTTCATTCCTTCCGTGCCCATCGTGATGCCGTCAGAAATGGCGATGGTGTTAAATTCAATCGGAGTGCCGCCCGCCGCGCGCACGCCTTCCTTCACTTTTTCGGATAAACGGCGGAGGTGAAAATTACACGGCATGGTTTCGATCCACGTGTTGGCAATCCCGATCATCGGCTTGGCGATATCCTCATCGGTGAGGCCCATGGCCTTCAGCATTGCGCGTGCCGGCGCGCGATCCGGCCCTTCGGTGATCACAGCGCTTCGTTCATTCAATTTTTTAGACATAGCATTCTCCGGATTTGATCGATTAATGGAAAAAGAGGCGAGGATTATATCACGAATGTTTTCAGAAAACATGGATCCCCGCCTTCGCAGGGATGAGTCCATCGGGTAAAGACTTCCCGATGGCTCAATTATTCCGTATTCGGATCGGAAGAATAATCATCGGCAGGCCGGCAAATCTCAGATACTGCAGGATGGCATAGGCCGCTTCGTTGTGAAGGATACGCTGATACCACTGCGGTTTTTCGAAAACAAGTTCGCCGGCGAAAAACACAACGTGGTCATATTCTTTCGCGACATCAACGCAAAGCTCTGAAACTGGTTTCACCACTTCGGTGCCAATTCGGAAAATGCTCCGAGCGGGTATGCCCATCCGGCTTGAAAAGTCGACGTACCGGTTTAACTGCTCCTGCGTTTTTTCTTTGATGACTTCCGTTTGGTCCGTGCCTTTGAACAGATCGGCGTCAAAAACGCCGACGGTGACGAACACCACATTTTTAAAAAATCCCGGAAAAATCCGGAAAATATTCAAGAAAATATGATTGCCCAGATTGCTGTTGCCGCCAACCAAAATTGCCGCGGTCGGGCTTTCCATGTCAAAATCGGAATCTTTGGCGCGCGCGTGCGTTGACGGAAGATTAGTAAAAGACGCCTCGATCTCGCGGACTTGTTTGACCACCGACTGATAATGCCGCCGGATTAGAAAGCAAATACCAATGCAGGCGAAGGTGATCACTATGGTCACCCAAGCGCCTTCCCAAAATTTTTCCGCGATCATGACACCTAAAATGGAGGCGCACAGCGTGAAGCCAATCGCTTGAATCAAAATATTGCGTTTCCATTTCTTTTTTGTTTTCCGGTTCGAGAACCAAAACCGGATCATGCCCAGTTGCGACAGAGAAAATGTCAGGAACACGTTGATACTGTACATGACGACGAGAAGCCCGATTTTTCCCTGCGTGTAGGCCAGCATCGCGATGGAGGCCAGTCCAATCAAAAGAATCCCATTTTGCATCGTCAAGCGGTCCGATAGTGAGGCGAAGCGGCGCGGGAGCCACGAATCCAGCGCCATGTTAGCCATGACACGCGGGCCATCGATGAAACCGGTTTGCGCGGCTACGAGGAGGAGTATGGCTTCCGAGGCGATGGTGATGAGAACTAGCCAGGCGCCGACGGGAACATGCCCCAGATGAAAATTCGCCATTAATTCGGAAGCCAAAACTGTGTTCAACGTCTGCCCTTCGACGGGATGCACGTTCGGGGTCCCGCAAAATGCTGACACCGTTCGAGACGGCCTCAATACCTGTGTAAGTTCCGCCTCCGAGCGAGTACGCGCGCAGGAACAAGAGGAAGAGTCCCCATCCGCCGAGCTCGGCGATTCCGGTCTGAAATCCGGTGTGAATGGTGTCCGTGAATAGGTGAATGCGCGAGAGGTGAATCAAAATGCCGCCAAAAATCAGCGCGAAGTGAGTAACAATAAATGTGAGGAAAATGGGAACGAGAGGCAACACCGATTCCTTAACGCCACGCAGATTCATTACGATCAGAAAAAGGATGACGCTAAATTCCACCGGCAATTTGTAGATATGCAACGAAAGCGGCAAAAGACTGAACAGAGCATCCCCGCCGCTGGCGATGGATACGGTGATGGTGAGGATGTAGTCGACCAGCAGGGCACAGCCCGACACAACACCGGCGGAATTACCCAAAAGTTTCGTGGCAACCACGTAACCGCCGCCGCCGTGCGGAAAGTTTTCGATAATTTTGCTGTACGAGAAAGAAATAATGAAGACGGTGGCTGCTGTCGCGAACACCAGAAATAGAGCCAGGTACGTGTGCGTTCCCAAAGTCCGATACGCTTCTTCGGGGCCGTACGCGGAGGACGAAAGTCCGTCAGCGCCGAGTCCAACCCACGCGAAAAACGCGACGAGGGACATTCGGTGAAAAATGGAAGGGTCCTGAAGATTGCGGCCGGCGCCAAAAATAACTTTTTTGAAACGCGACCACAAAGTTTGTGGTGGCAGCGGCGAATCAAATTCGGAAGAATTACTCACGGACATCTCCTCTCTGTTGCTTACGAGGTTAGCTGACGGGCTCAGATAGATAGGAAAAACCTGCCACTTTTCAGTGGTTCGCCCCAACTGCGATCGGGTCCCCCGCTCCGCACGAAACGGATTCGGCATAAAGCGCGGGAGTATACGCTGAAAAAGTGGATTGTCAAGATGGTGTAAGTGAATGGTTAGGACCAGGTCTTAATTTTCAAGACCTGGTCCTGGATTTTTCCTACGCTGCTAGCCGTTTTGCCTGGGCGAGGCGGGACTCGATTTCGAGAGTTTTGGAGGCCACTTCCTGATAGCCGATTTTGTAAAACTGCGGGATGAATTTGACGTCAAAGACAGGATACTTCGACAGCGGAACCTGAAAATCCCAAAGCGAAACCGCAGGATCCTGCGCCAGCAGAGCGCGCTGAGAATTTTCGATGGCCTGAAACAGCAAGCTCAGCGAAATGTTGATCATGTCGCGGTCATTCGCGCTTTTGGGGTTGAATAAATCCAGCCGGTTTTCATTTTCGAGTCCCGAACTGATGATCAAAAGCCTCCGGCGTTTTTCGCGGCCGGACTTTCTGTCAATTACCCATTTTTCGTAAATCGATTTGAGCGGAATGTTTTCTTCCAGCCCTCCGTCGACGTATTGAATGTCACATCCGTTCCGGCGAATCGTTTTGGGCGCGAACAAAATGGGAACCGATGAGGAAGCGACGGCGCCTTCGATGGGCTCGACGGTATGAATTTTTTGATTGTAGAGATTGGGGTCCACAGGCTCTGAAGTCAGCACTTCCGTTTTTAATTGTTGAATGTTGAAGGCGACGCAGTAAAAAGGTTTTTGAAGCGACGCGTCCTCTTTAATTGCGTTGATAAAATCCGTCAGACTTTTCGTGCAGTTGATAAAACCGTGAAAGCCGGACGGACGGAATTTTTCAGGAAGGCAGTAATTCACAAATAAATTTTTAATCACGTCAAATTTGGACGGGCTCAGTTTCAGCGAAAACAGGCGATTGTACAGCGCGAAGCCGTAATCCTGAACTTTTTCCGGCGGAATGTGGCAGGAATACCACAGGCCGGCGATGGCTCCGCCGCTTGTGCCCCAGATTTCATCGAGTTCCTTGTAAATGCCCAGCGCGTTTAAAAATCTGACGATCGTGGCGGTCGCGAATACCTTCAGTCCGCCCCCGCTGAAAGCCATGATGACTTTGGTGTCCTTATCTTCGGCCTGGGCTTTCATATGCGAAAAACTTTTCTCAATCGAAAAATCCGGAAGTTTGTGATTCTCATAAACCAGTTTCCAGGCATAACGTCTGTGGCCGCCGGGTGTATCCAGGACGAAAGCTTCTCGATCGCCTGACAGGTCAACGTCCCGTCCGAGATACACGATAGTAGGTGTTTTTCCGGGTACGGCATGTCCAAGCGCGTAGGCCCGAACCGCTTCTCGGGCGGCTTCGTTTGGCATGTCCATCAGGACCGCCGGAAAACTTTGAATGATGGGAAAAGGCGTTATCACCTTCATACTAAAAAGGTTAACACATGGAATAGAGGACTTGTTTATCCACAATCAAACTAAAGCATTGCCAGAGTGAAATGAAATTTGGTAAATTAGCCCCGATGTTTCACAATTAATGTAATTAAAAGGAGGATGTCACATGCAGCATGGTGGAGGATGTTGTCAAGAGGAGCAGTGCCTGCAGATTGGAAAACCGGTTCCCCATTTCGTGGGGGAAGCGCTTCTTTCTGACGGGAGCTTTAAGCAAATTAAACTGTCTGACTACAAAGGTAAATGGGTGGTGCTTTTCTTTTATCCGCTCGATTTCACGTTTGTGTGCCCGACAGAAATCCGCGGTTTTAACCAGCATTATGAGGAATTCAAAAAGCTGGGTGCGGAAGTGCTGGGTGCCAGCACCGATAGTGTCTACAGCCATAAAGCCTGGGCTGAAAACGGTCTTGGCAAAGTGGCGTTTCCAATCTTCGGAGACACCAATCATCAGATCTCAGAAGCTTTTAATGTTCTGATTCCTGAAAAAGGGATTTCACTGCGCGGAACATTTATTATCGATGCGAACGGAATTCTGCGTTCGGCGGTAGTGAATGATCTTCCGGTGGGACGAAGTGTGGATGAGACGTTAAGAACGTTGAAAGCGCTTCAGACGGGCAAACTTACAGGTTGTGAGTGGAAGCCGGGTGAAAAGACGCTGAATTAAGGAATGTTGTCTTCCCGCCTTCGCGGGGGTCCGGAAATTAGGTGCCAGGTTCACGAACCTGGCACCTAATACGACTGGATCAGGGGTCGCCCCTACAAACGTTTTCTTTTGGTCACTTTTTCTGCAGCTTGAACAATTTCTTTTGAGGTGAGTCCGTATTTGATAAGAAGTTCTGCGGGTTTTCCTGATTCGGCGTAGGTGTCTTGTACCGCAACATATTCCTGAGGAACAGGGAAGTGTTTAGTGAGTGTTTCCGCAACCAGACTTCCAAGTCCGCCGTAATTGGAGTGCTCTTCGGCAGTCACCACGGCGCCAGTTGCTTTCGCTTCACGAATAATCAAATCCTGGTCCAGCGGCTTCAGCGTGTGAATATCGACGACGCTCGCCGAAATGCCTTTTTCCTTTAATTGCTCGTGCGCAACGAGCGCTTCCCAAACTAAAAGTCCGGTGGCGACTATCGTCACATCTTTTCCATCGCGGAGTTTAATGCCTTTTCCCATCTCAAATTTCTGATTTGCGTCATAAATAATTGGCGCGGCAGGACGTCCGGTACGCATGTACACGGGACCGACGTGCTGATCGACGGATTGAAACACCAGCGCGCGCGTCGAGAATTCGTCAGCGGGATTCAGCACCACAAATTTGGGCATGCTCACAGCCAGCGCGAAATCTTCGATGCTTTGCTGAGAAACGCCGTCTTCGCCGACCGAGATGCCGCCGTGTGAGGAAATCACTTTCACATTCATTTCCGAATAAGCCATCGCCATGCGCATTTGATCATAGCCTTTGCACATGATGAAACAGGCGAAGCTGGAGCAGACGGGGATGAAACCGTTGGCGGCCAGTCCGGATGCGGCGCCAATCATGTTGGCCTCACCGATGCCGAAATTGAAAAATCGTTCCGGAAATTTTTCGCCAAAAAAGCAGGTTTTCGTCGACTTGGACAAGTCGCCGTCAATCACAATGATTTTCGGATTCTTCGCGCCAAGTTCCGCGAGCGCTTTTCCGTACGCATCGCGCGTCGCCATGCCATTCTTTTTTTCGATTTTAGATGTTTGAGTCATGGTCATTTTTTCATCTCTTCCGGGTGTCCCAGCGGTTCGCCCAGCTCAGCCATCGCGGCTTTAAATTCCGAATCCGTTGGCGGCACGCCGTGAAAGTGATTGTTGTGCTCCATGAATGAAACGCCTTTTCCTTTGACGGTGTGCGCGACAATCATTTGCGGAGAACCCTTGACGTTTCGGGCCCATTCGAACGCGGCCAGAATTTCGCCCATATTGTGACCGTTGATTTCCATCACGGCCCAGCCAAACGCGCGCCATTTTTCTTCCATCGGGTGCATGTCGAGCACCACTTTGACCGAGTTATCGAGCTGAAATTTGTTGTAATCCAGAATGGCCGAGAGTCCGTCTAATTTATGGAAAGAGGCGAACATCGCGGCTTCCCAAACTTGTCCTTCATTGCATTCGCCGTCGCCCAGCATCACGTACGTGCGGAACTTTTTATGCAGGAGGCGGCTTGCCAGCGCGTGGCCAACGCCGATTGACAGGCCTTGTCCGAGCGAACCGGTGGACGCTTCCACGCCGGGAAGTACGCGGCGATCGGGATGTCCTTGCAGGCGGCTGTTGATTTGGCGAAGCGTCATGAGTTCAGAGACGGGAAGGTAGCCGTTCAGGGCCAGCGCCGCGTAAAGTGCGGGCACGCCATGGCCTTTCGAGAAAATAAACCGGTCACGATCCTCCCAGCTGGGATTTTTCGGATCGTGTTTCATTTCGTTAAAAAAGAGGGCGGCAAGAATATCGGTGGCGGATAGACTGCTTCCGGGATGTCCGGACTGGGCTTTGTGAATCATCCGGATGATTTCACGGCGCATCAAAAGCGCTTTTTCTTCAATTTCGCGAATGCCGAGTTTTTTCATGTTTTACGAGTGGGTTTTTGGGTTAAAGGAAGCGACATATTACTGGATGTACCCGTGAAAGACAAGCAGTGTTATAATGCGCCGCTATGTTTTCCCCGACTATAAAAAAAATCCTTAGCGGAATTCTTTTTGCCGCCAGTTTGGCGATGCTGGCGCTCATTATTTACCTCGCTGTTGCCGGATTTCCCGCGCCCGAGTGGCTTCACTGGCATAAACTGAAAAGTATTCGTAAGCCATTCTTGATTTTTCTCTCGCTGTTTTTTGCGGCCTTTCTGATTGTTCCCGATCGGAAGAAAAAGCTGGAATCGCTGACCCAAATGCTTTCGCGTCCCACCGCCGTCTGGATTCTCGTTGGCGTTTACGCCATCCTTTTTCTCTGGCATGAAATCGCGGAATATCTGTCGATCGAGATTAATTTTATTCCGTTCGGATTTTACGATTACATGCTCTATTACTTTTTTCACGGAAAAATGCATTTCACCGGCGAGCTGCACGGCTTCTATCACATCAATAACGCGATGTTCCTTCTGGCGCCGGCCTGGGCGATGGTTCAGAGTTCGCTTGTGTTGATTCTGGCCTATCCGCTGATTCTGGCGGGGGCTGCGGTGCCGCTTGCTTCGCTGGCGCGCCGTTATTTTCCCAATTCAACCGTTCCTTTCGTGGCGGCGTTCATTTTTCTGAATTTCCGGTACGTGCAGGGACTGCTCGAAATGAATTTCACGGTCGAAGGATTTTATCCGCTTTTTATTTTCTCTCTGGTGTATTTCGCCATTTGCCAAAGCTGGGTTTGGTACGGCGTTTTCCTCCTGCTGACCCTATCGATCAAAGAAGACGCGCCGTTTTACCTCATGGCATTCGGATTTCTCCTCGTGTGGATGCGCGGTAAGCGGATGGCGGGACTTGTGACAATCGTGGCCGCGGCAGGTTATTTTTATTGGGTGCATCACGTGCTGATTGCCTGGACGGGGAACGATATTTTCCACGGCGACACGAAAAATTTCGCCAAATACGGCTCGACGCCGCTACAGGTTCTCGGCTATGTTTTGCTTCACATGCCGGATATGCTCCGCGAGTTTCTCGGGACGAAAGAGGCGTGGCGGACGCTGATCAAACTTTGCAGCAATCTGATGTTTCTGCCGGTACTTTCGTCCTTCATGCTAGCCGTGCTGGCCTCGCTCTTTCCACTGTTTATCCGCGGCGGCGAAAGTTTTGTGAATCTCCAATTTCAATATTCCGCGGCGGTGATCGGATTTTTGTTTCCCGCGTTTCTCGACGGACTTCGAAAAATTCATTTGCTGTTCGCGGGGAAGCGCTGGTGGCGGGAAATCGTATTTCCGCTCGTTCTCATCGGACTTGTTTTTCTGAACGCGGGGAATTTCAGGACACCGCAAATCAATCGCGAGGATCTTAAAACAATCGCGCTCGCCAAGTCGATTCCTGTGGATGCGGTGCTCGTCACGCACGGGCATTTGCTGCCGTACATCGGGTATCGGAAGTACAATTTCTACTTGCAGGCGCCGCTCGAAAATCCTGCTAGAACCAAGTCGGATAAACAAATCTATGATCACGCGGATTATTATTTGCTCGCGCGCGGAGTGAATTTGTTTCCAATGAACCAGGATTTTTTCGACAAGAAACTACTGGAATTAAAAGCGCGCAAAGATCTGGAACTGGTTCACGATGACGGAACGCGATATTTGTTCAAGAAAAAGTGACGGTTTTTTGTTATCCTAAGGGATAGGTGCCAGATTCATGAACCTGGCACCTAATTTATGGAGGCTAGTAAATGCCATTAGTTAGCACAATCACCACAAAACCGCCGCGCAAGAAAGCGCCAAAAATTGTGGCCGTCATCAATCAAAACGGCTGCACCGGCTGCGAGGCGTGTATTCAATTTTGCCCCGTCGATTGCATCGAAATTGTGCCGGGTCCCGACTTTCCTGATTTTCAGAAACTGGTGGAAGTTGACCAGTCGCGCTGTATCGGTTGTCAGCTTTGTTCCAAAAATTGTCCGTGGGACACGATTCCCATGATACCTATTGAACGCTCGGAAGACGTTGCCCGCGAAAACACGGTAAGGTCGGTATGTTATCCCGAACTCAACAAAAGTGTTTCGTGAACCGTGAACAGTGATCCGAAAATGCAAACAAAAATAACAAACCCATTTTTATCGGACCACGGACCACGGACCACGGACCGCGATTCACGGTCTGTAATCCGTGTCGGCCATTCTCCGGATGCCGATGACGCGTTTATGTTTTACGCGATTAAATATGGCAAGGTGAAGACGGGTGGCTTGAAATTGGTCGATGTGATTGAAGATATCGAGAGCCTGAATCATCGCGCGATCAATTCTGAACTCGAAGTGACGGCGATGTCGCTTCACGCGTACGCCTATGCCGCGAAGAATTATGACATTATGACTTGCGGCGTTAGCATGGGTGACGGCTACGGCCCCGTTGTTGTCACTAAGGCTCGAAATTCGAAATTCGAAATTCGAAATTCCATCGCCGTGCCTGGCCGGTTGACCACCGCGTATTTGCTACTCAAATTATGGAACAAAAACTGGAAAGAAATTCAATTCCTGCCATTCGACAAAATCATTCCCGCTGTCAAAAAAGGAACGGTTGATGCCGGCCTCATCATTCATGAAGGCCAAATCCGCTTCAAAGAATTTGGCCTCACGAAACTGGTGGATTTGGGAGAATGGTGGATGAAAAAAACGAAGCTTCCCGCGCCGCTCGGGATTGACGCCGTCCGCAAAGATTTGGGTTCAGCGTCGCAGAAAAAGCTGACGCGTATTCTTAAGGACAGTATCCAGTATGCCCTCGAACACCGAAAACCCGCCATTCAATATTCCATGAAATACGGTCGCGGCATGAAAACCGAAATCGCCGATCGTTTCGTCGGCATGTACGTGAACGATTGGACGATCGACATGGGCCCGAAAGGCAAGCGCGCCGTCCGTGAGCTTCTCAAACGAGGCGCCGCAGCCGGTCTCATCCCCAAAGTCATCCCAAAGTTTATATAAAAGGTTCCTGGAACCTTTGTGCCACGTTGGTTTGTTAAATTTCGAGGACAATTTTTCCGAAATTTTTTCGGTCTAGCATGTGTTCGTGCGCCGCGCGCGCGTCTTTCAGGGGGAATGTTTTATCGATGACGGGCTTCAACTTGCCGGCTTCAATGAGTTCCAGCACTTTATCCAGTTCGAAGCGTCCGCCCATGTAACTTCCGAGAATTGTAAATTGCCGCGAAAATAAAAACCGAAGATCCAGTTCCACTTTCGCTCCCGAGGTGGCGCCGCAGGTAACAAGCCGTCCAAGTTTTGCGAGACTTTTCATGCTACTGGGCCAGGTGGCGGGGCCGACGTGCTCAAACACCACGTGAACGCCGTGATCTTTCGTGATATCGCGGACTTTTTCGGCCGTGTCTTCTTTTGAATAATTAATGCCGTAGTCGGCGCCGAGCGATTTCGCCCGCTTCAATTTCTCATCCGATCCCGCGGTGGCGATGACTGTGGCGCCGGTGAGTTTCGCGATTTGTGTTGCCGCGATGCCGATGCCGCTTCCGGCGGCCTGAATCAACACCGTTTCGCCGGGCTGGAGTTTGGCCCGTGTGATGAGCATATGCCAGGCGGTGATGAAGACCAGCGGAATCGACGCCCATTCTTTGAATGATAATTTGTTGGAAATGGGGATGACGTTTCGGGCCGGAGCCTTCACCAATTCCGCGTAACAACCATCGATTTGATAGCCGATCAGTTTGTACTGGGCGCACGCGCTGTCCCAGCCTTCGGCGCAATAATCGCATTCGCCGCAGCACATTCCGGGCGCGACTAGAACGTGATCGCCGGGCTTGACGTGCGTTACGAGCTTCCCAACCGCCGCGACCTCGCCCGCGCCTTCATTGCCCAAAATGTGGGGCAGTGGAATCGTGACTCCCGGCATGCCCTGACGCACCCAGATATCGAGGTGATTAATCGACGCCGCCTTGAGACGCACCAGCACATCGCGTTCGCCGACGACCGGATCCGGCCGATCGCCATACTGAAGAACATTCACATCCCCGTGATGGTCGAAGTAAACAGCTTTCATAGCGACATCTCCTTAAAGTAACGTGGCACAAAGGTTCCAGGAACCTTTTGCCAAAAGGTATCCGGTACCTGTACCTAAGCATCCCCTTTATCTATAAGCTGTTATAATAATTAATAAGGCATGTCGTTGCAATGTGAATGAACCCGCGTTTGTAACTAACGGATTCGTGTGTTAACTTTCAGGGATTCTTATGGTTATGAAAAAAATCCAATGCCTACTTACTTCTGCGCTCGTTTTGGTCATGGCGCTTCCACCTCTGCCTGCCTACGCGCTTGCCGAAAAAATGACCCCGCCGGCCGGATCCAAAATTGTCTATCACATTCAAGATGCACACGATTCGTTTTCGGCGCAAAAACAAATTGCTATAAAAATACGTGAACTTCAAAAGCAGCATCACATTAGTACGATTATCTATGAAGGCGCACCGGAGGGATGGATAACAGGAGCTGATTTTAAGGAAGGGGCTTCAAACGAAGTGCTTGCGCGTGCCGCAGATGATTTTCTCTCCAAAGGCCATTTAAACGCTGCCGAGTATGCCTATCTAACCGCCGAGGACGGTGAGCCTTTGCTTTACGGTGTGGAAAATCCGGAATTTTACCGGGAGGATTTAAAACATTTCCGAGCTCTGCTCAACTCAAGACAAAAAACGTTTAAAATCGTGAACAATATAGCGCGCATTATAAATAACCCTCACGAGAGATGGGCAAGGTTTGAAGAAAAAAAGAAAGTCGATCAATGGATTTCCCGTCTGGATGAGGCGCATTTGGATCTTGTGCTCTGGATCAATTACATGGGCCCTCTCATCCGGGCCGAGCGAATTCATCTGAAGCATTATCCAAATTACCGCCATCTCTGCAATTTGATAGACACTCAAGCGTTATCCCAAAAATTAAAATCCGATGAGGCAAAAAAGGAATTTGAAAAACTGCGCGGAAAAGAATTGTTTGCTGAACTTGCCGAGCTTGGCTGGGTACTGCGAGAAAAAATGGCGGATACGGCTGAGGAAAAAGCGTGGGTACGATTCAAACATGAATGGGCGTTTGTGAAGAAATTCTGCCTGGGTGAAATTGCGCCGAATCAGCTCTCTCAGTTACGGGAGATGGGCGGTTTTGAAACGCTCCGGCAGTCCGTCGATCAATTCAAAAGGCTTTTCCAGAATGATGATGTCCTTGAGCTCGAAAAATTATTGAAACTGTTAGAGCCTATTAACCAGGAAGCGGATCAGTTTTATCTCTGGGCCGGAATGCGCAGTCAAGCGATGGGGGAAAATGTTCTGAAATATTTTCAGTCAACCGATCACGACGCGGTGATCTTGGTGACAGGCGGTTTTCATGTGATGGATCTAGAACGTTACTTCAAAGACCTTAACGTTCGATGTTACAGCTGGCAGCCGGCCATTCCGGAGACGGATGAGAAGAGGCCTTACTTTGAACGAATGAAAGAAGCGGGTCATTCTGGAAGCGCCGCCGCTTCGGGAATTTCTTCGGATAGTTTTTTTGAGCCGATAACAGGCGGGCCCGATGAATGTGGTCGGCGGCTTGCTGCGTTCCGAGAAGCGACAGGAGTGACTCCAGAGAAGTTGAGCCAAATTCGCGAATTGGCCTGGAGCCAGGGAAAAAGTCTTGGGGTGGAATCTGCCGTGAAAACGCCAGCTTCTCTGGAAGCCGTTTTTTCAGGACTGATTACGGGCAAGTCATTTCTCGATCCAAAGGGCAATCCCAATTTCCGTGTCATTGTTCCCGGCAGACATTATGCGCTTAACCGTCCCGTGCTTGAAGTAATCAAAGATTTATTTGCCAACAAGTCTGTCGGAGCCGCTGTTGCCGAAAGATATCGAAAGGACGTTCTTAAACTTTTATCACGGGGAACAGAAGAACAAGAACTTCACGTGGACTGGCTGCTTTGGGTGCTGGCGAATTTTATCCGGGATTATGAGGGGGTCAGTCTGGAAAGCTTCCTCGCAAAAAAAAGGATTTTGAACGAAGCTTTGGATGAGCATTCCAAAGTGGCAATCTCCGGAGTCGGGGGGGAGATTATTCTTGCGGGATTTGATTCAGCAGGAAAATTTAAATTTTGCGGCATGCCAATTTTCTGGGGCGAATTTTTTGATAATAGGCTCCTCTCGAGATTATTCCAGGAAGAGATTGGAATTAAAGTTTTTGATCCGAATCTTTTGATTCTCGACGTTCCGGCCGGTAAAAATTTGAAGGACGCCATTCGAGAGGCGGAAGAACGATATAAAGGCGATGCGATTTATCGGGGGACGAATAATTTTGATAAAAAATTATCATTAACTTTGGATCAGATTTACACCAACAAGAAGATTTCCCCAGAAGATGTCCGGTCGAAATTGAATGCTTTGGAGGCCATTATCCGTGAAGTTGAAACGGCGGCGAAGGTTTTAGAACTGTACCGGGAGCGCAGTCGTTTAATCGGGCAAATTCGGGCTGAGCTTGATGAGCCGGGCACACTGGTGACGCCACGCGAGAAGCGCAAAGAAAAATGGCAAAAAGACAAAGAAAATTTAGCCGGCCGGTTTACCACTCCCGCCAACGCAATAATCGTTCAAGCGCTTCTTCAGTGGAAAGAAATTCCGGATGCGCTGGATCTGTTACTTGAATGGAAGAACCGTTTTCGAAACAATATTTCATTTCCTGCTGGGGAAATGGAAGGGGTGCTCAAATCTTTACGCAGAGGGGAAAGCGCGCGCATGGGTGAGCGATTTAATCCCGCTAAAAACAATTCCTGGCAGAACTTTCTTTTTTCCGAAGCCGCTTCGATTTTTGATTCTGATTCAAGCGGTCACATCACACATCCTGAAAAAGTGCTGGCGGCATTTTTGGCCTATTGCGTTGATGGGACTGTTGAACAACTCAAACGGCTTAAAAAAATTCCGGAGGAAAAGGCCGAAGCATATCTTTTACAGACTTTGTCGGCTATTTTTTCGGCTCCAACAGATAAGGCACCGCAGGATTTGTTGGTGGAGCAAGCTTGGAATCTTTATTATCCCGAGACCAAAGCGTTAGCAGCTATTTTTGGAAAAAGCGAAACCAGATGGCTGTTTACGCTAGCCGTCGGTGGAGAAGGTGAAATCGAAGGATTGTTATTGTCCCGCGCCCACGCGCAAATTTTTGGTCCGAAGGGCAATCGCCAACAGCTTTACGACTATATTGTCCTAGCGCCTGGGAAAGCTATGGAAGTTAATCCGTTTTTATTTCTCCACAACAAAACGGACAGAACGGTTCTTTTTCGTTTAGAAAACCCTGGAACTTCATCAGAAAAAGCCGTAGTGGTAGAAAATCTTGGCGAGAAAAAAATGGTGGCTGGCTGGGTCATTGCCCGGGCTCGGGAAACGGCCAATTTTGACAAGAAGGTTTATCAATCAAACGGTGAATTATCATTTAATCAAAATAAGGTCAGTACACCTGCCGATCCGGAAAAAGAAATTCTGCCCTTAGTTCTTGATATGGCGCGGCTAGCGCCCGCGGTTATGTTTGAGGATGAGCTGATTGACGACCGGTCGGGACAAAAAGAGAGAATAAAGAAAAAGTTTTTTGACGTTGAGCCCCCGAATTTTTCTGAGAAGGTCAAAGGACTCGCGGTTGAGAACATCCCCGAACAGGATAGAAGAAAAGGAGCCATTCACCCCAAATATTTGGGTGTTGGAGTTGAAAATGCCCTGGGTTCCGAAGTGATTTTTCGTCCGTTTTCAATTACGCTTGATATTCCTCCCGGTGAAAAAAGCGGGGATAAGGCGGATACAAAGTCTGCAATCAAAGGAATAATGGGCAGGCGGATTTATGGCGCGTCTACACTTCTCCGAGTGCCGGAAGCAGATTTGTGGAGAATTGTTTCTGCCTACAGGTTTCTTCGCCAACAAAATCTGGAAGGCGATTATAAAGAGATCCTCGATTATTGGGAGGGCCCCGTGCTTTCCCTCTGGAGCAAAGCGGCTGGAAAAAGTTTGGGTGTTTCACTCGCGGCGGATGTCAAAACGCCGATTCCTGGGCCAATTATTCTCAGCGACCTGATTCAAACGGAACGCGAACTTAAATTATTGCTGAATCAGAATGGGAAAAATGCTCTAGCGGGATTAAGCGAAAATGCCGAGGGGCCGTATGAACTTTTTGTTTTTTGGGATGCGCTGCGCCGCGGAGTGTTGCTGAAAGATCACTTGCCGCTGCTTTTCGAGAAAATTCCTCAGTTGAAGATTACGGTTATCGATGACGCGTTGAAGGGTGAGGACATCAAACGGCGCATAAATAAAATCAGCGATCATTCGCTCGGAAAATATATCACCTCCGGACAGCTTGTGATTCCGTCCAATCCCCGTCTTGAAGATACTCTAAAAGACGCGCGGGAACGTTTGGGAAAAGTTTACCGGTCCAACTTCGGATCCTTTTTAGGTGTTGTGTATTCAGACAGAGACGGTCAAGGACGCAGTATGAGTGCCGGAGAGATGGTTTCCCGGGCGCCGCATGTACGCCGTTTCGTCGTGCAGGGAAAAATCAATTTGGAAATAATTCCCCGCGCTGTGTTTGCGCTGGTTGACGGCAATCCCCGTGATTATTTCAACCAAACTTTCCAGGGCGAGGATATTTGGACGGAAACACCTCTTTCAATCCAGTCTCTTCTGGGTTTTCTCTCTTCTTCTCATCAAGGCGCTCTTCAGCTTCAAATGAGTGCCTAAATCGAGCCGTGTTTTTCACCTATTTGTAAACCTCTCATTTACCGGGTAGTCTTTATTTAGTGAGTTGGCTGGTCTTGAGACGACCATGAATACTGATTGTTCTATCCGAAGACCGTGCGCTTTTCGCGAGCGCGTTTTGAAATCGAAAACATTGAAGTTGGGGATTTTATTGCTTTTTTCCTTTCAATCCGCCGTTTTTAGCGGCACGGCATGGGCTCAGCAACCTGTTTTGGATCACAGACAATCTCTCAAACACATTGAAATTCCCGAAAAAATCGGATTTATCACAGAAATATATTCCCCTGAAAATGCCTCGGGCGGCAAAACACTTTTCATTCTTCAAGATCCCCACAACAACGTCAAAGCCCAGTTTTGCACGGCTGAAATTTATGATTATCTCATGAAAAATTATAAAGAACTGTTTCGCGAAGGATATCCGTTTGTCGCGATGGAGGGCGATCCGCCGATGGAGCTCAACTATTCCGTATTCACGGAGTTTCCGGCAAAAGAAGTTCTGCGCGATGTTTCCGATATTTTGGTTCGTGAAGGGCGGCTGGATGGAACGGAGTATTACAAAGTTAATTACAATCCCGAAACGCGTATTTTGGGGATTGAGGACGAAAGCCGTTATTTTGAAAATGTAATGGCTTATAAGCGGGCGGAGCGTCTCAAAAAAGAGTCGCAATTTAATGTGCGTGATTTTCGTAAGGCTTTTGATGAACTCAAACGCCGCGCCTATTCCTATTTTCTCAAGCAATTGGACGCGAGCATTCGCTCATTTGAGGATCATCCCGAGCGCATCAAAGAACATTTCGCCAGCCTGGAGCAAATTGCGAAGGCGAAAGGCATCTCACTGGGGAGCTTTCCCGCTTTTCAGACAATGAAAAGTCTTATCGAGAACGAAAACAAAATAGTTAAACCCCGGTTAAACGATGAGCTTTCAAAACTCGGCATATTTCAAGCCCCTTTTGGTTTTGATTCCCGGCAGGAAGGTCGCAAGTTTCTTGATCAATTGAACAAGGCGATTGAGCATATTCCTTACAATCCCGAAGATTTTCCCGAAACAGAAAAATACCGAGCTTATCTGGAGGCTACGCTGAATCTTCGGGCCGAGGAATTTTTTGGAGATCTTGAGAAAATTTATCAAACGCTGATTCAAACCCTTGCTCAATCAGATCGCGAAAGAATTATTGCCGACCATGACCGCAAGCTTAGCCTGCTTGAAAAGATGTGGAATTTTGAAGTTACGGATGTGGAATACGAATACTTCAAAACTGTCCGTGCCGAGGTTCTGGATGTGGAATATTGGAAGAAACTCAACCCCATTTTCTCGGAATATCTTCTACCGTTCCGGATCACCGACCAATTTTACGAGGCCACGCTGATTTTGCGTGAAGCCGAACGGTTTTATGAGGCGGCCATTGCTCGCAATGACGCTCTTCTCAAAAATACGCTGAAGCAAATGGACAAGGCCCAAGTTTCCTCGGGCTTTGTCGTGGTAGGAGGCTTCCATGCTGAGGGAATCACCAGCTTGCTGCGCAAAAAAAATATGCCGTATGTTTTGATTGTGCCTCAGGTCGGCGTTGAAGAAGACCAGACTCTTTATTGGAAAACTCTTTCGGGAACGCGAACTTCGCTTGAAAAGTTGATCCGGTTTTATACCGCCAAGGCCGTCAGTCTGCTGGGAACCGGGGACGCGCCGACCGTAAAGGCCGCGGCCATGTTCTTGCTGGCCCATCCTGCCGCGCGTCAAATTATTTCCAACCGGGACCAGCTTGAAAAATACATTTCAACAATTCAGGATCCTGACGGGAAATTGGCCGGGATTATTCGAAGTGCCAAAGCCACAGATCGGGGAGTCGAGTTTACCCTTACTTCTGCGAAGGGGGATTCGATTCAGGTCGCGATTGATATGAATAAGGTAGGAAAGGAAACGCTGGATCAGGAAGGCTTCTCCGCCAGCCAAAATATTCCAGGCCAGATTCAGCTCGTTTTTCCCACCAATAATCCGGATGAAATGTTCCGCGTCCGCTTAAGCGCGCCGATGGATCCGGAGAGTCTTCAGGGCGTAACTCGGGATGTGGCTGAAAATTTTGTAAAACGCATGAATGAAATCCGACAGGAATTTAATTTGGGTCCGAATTGGAGCCTCGAGAATGCTGCTGCCGATGCGGACCCGCATCTTATGCGCATTCGGGAGGGAGAAAAAACATTTGATGTTCGGTTGCTGTTACCGTCTGAAGCGACAGGGAAGGATCGAGAAGCGTTTCAAACCGAAGCGGCGAAAGGAGCGGTAACCGCGCAAATTCCTCTTCAAGGAAGCGTTAATGATACGGCCGTTTTTCAATATCAGCCCGTTGAAACAAATGCTGCCGTGCGGCACATTGTGGCAGGAGAAGGTCAAGCAGTTGTTGGCCGGTCACTTGGAATTTTTGTGAACAGCAAAATTTTAAAATCCGAAAAAATAAATACGCCCGTGGGGTACCCCTACAAAGTTTTTCGGTATCAAATCAAAACTCAAGAAAATCCTTCCGGCGAAGATGTTATTGTTCGTTATCCCGTTATATCTACTGTGACGTTGCAGGAGCAAAAAGACGATCTGGAGGCTTTTAAGTCCGAAATCATTCGCGGCGCAGCGGATGTCAAAGCAAATCCTGAATTTATCGAAGTCGGAGAAGTAAAGTTTAATGGTGCGAAGACGGCCTATTTAGCGACAAAAGCTTCCGGGGATCCGATTGTTGCTTCCGACACGACCAGAAAAGCGCTGAAAGAAATTCTCGGGAATTCCAATAATCTGCCTGAATACAGCAAATTGAAAGGCCGAGAAGTTGAAAAGGTGGAATTTGTGGCCGGTGGCGGCATGGGGGATGTTTTCAAAGTGACGCTACGAGCCGTAGACGGGGAGCCTCGAGAAATTGCCCTCAAAATTCCGAAAAGCGAAAATCTAATCCGCTCTTTTGTCCGGGAATTGGACGCCACAAAAAAATCGCAGGTGAATCAGAACACGGGAGAACAAAATAAAGCCGTGATTCAACTTTACGGTGCCGGAACTGTCCGGCTGGGAAATGTCGACTGGCCGTTTATGGAAACCGAATTTGTCCAGGGTGATGACCTTCTGAATTTTTTACGGAAAAATCAAGCTGATATGTCAATGGATAAAAAATTAGAGCTGGCGCAGAAAGTCGCAGCGGCTGTCGGGGAATATCATCAAAGCGGCTTGATTCATCGTGATTTGAAACCACAGAATATTTTGATCCAGGCGCTGCCGGATAGAGGCTTCGTCGTTAAAATTGCGGATTATGGTTTTGCCGGGGACTTGTCGACGGTCCGTGCGGCAACCTCTACAATGGGGACGCCCTTGTATACCAGTCCCGAAAACGCAAAAAGAAAATTCAACCAATTAAACAAAACCACGGATGTTTATTCTCTGGGCGCAACCCTTTATCAGATGTTTGCCGATAGGCCGCCTTTGAATGGTACGACAGCCCAGGACTTTTTGCGCCGTCTGGTTAATGATGAGCTTCCTCCAAAAGCTAGCGCGGAGATTAATTCTAAAAAAACACCGGCCAATCGTTTTGCAGGGCCTGTTTTTCTCGAGCGGTTAGATCAAATCTTGGACAGGGCCCGTGACTCCAATCCCCGTTACCGTTATCAGAATGCTGATCAGGTAGCCAATGATTTAAATCAATTGAGAGATATTTATTTTGGCGCTTATCGAAATGTGGCAGAACGCAGACAAAGAATGAATGAATTACGGAGAGCGATCGATGCGGAAAAATCAAAAATCGGCAGGGAGTTGCTCGGCGGTATTGGAATCACTCGGGCATCGTCGCTGGGCAGTTTCCGCGAGGTATTTAACAATGATCTGGGCCTATTCCGGTATCCGAATGCCGGTATTCAGAAAATTTCAATTCCAGGTCTGGAAAACTCAACAGAAGTTTTTTCAGTCCGATTAGGCGCGGACGCGGGATTAAAATCTCCGGTGAAGGCGATTGTCGTTATGCCGAAATATTTTTCGAAAAATCCGGGCTCGGAAAAAATCCTTATTGAACAAGCAATACAAAGGGCGGCGCGAAATTATCAGCAAGCTCCTGATGCCGAATTTGTGGGAGCGGCGCAGTTTGTTGATAAAAGCCGGGGGATTTTGCCTTATTTTGCTTTTCAAGTTTCTCCCGCGGAAACACCTCAAAATATTGTCAATCGGGTCAATCAACTTCTGGGTGAAGTCGCGGTAGCCAAAAAAATTCTAGAAGCGGCCAAGGCCGAGACTTTGGCGGGGCCAAGTCAAAGACTTGGAAAAGAAACTGTTGCGCCGCCGGGCCAAGGGCTTGCCCAACAAGCTGCTCAGCCGCAAGCCGCACAGCGTCCTTCCAGTGTTTCATTGCGCTTGGCGAATATCGGTGACATTGCGCGAAGCGTTCAGCCTGACCTGGTGCGGGGGCTTTTGACAAATGTTTT
The DNA here is from genome assembly GCA_016214265.1 of Candidatus Omnitrophota bacterium. Taxonomy (GTDB): domain Bacteria; phylum Omnitrophota; class Omnitrophia; order Omnitrophales; family JACROU01; genus JACROU01. The sequence goes on along the minus strand of JACROU010000028.1, from coordinate 3,668 downwards.
GAATGCCTCATCCTACTTGCGGGATAGAAAGGTGAAGGGAGCGAAATTTTTTGCGGCCGGAGGAATGGGAGAAATTTACAAAGTGGATTTTGAAGGTGAGCCCTCTGTCCTCATTAAAATTCCCAAAATGCCAGCTGGAGATATAAACGGAGATCAGGCGGACGTTAATCAGGAAATAGAAGGTGTCATTGATACTTTTGACAACGACAACAAAGGGCTTCTTGCGGTACAGCAAATTAATCCTGAAACGAGCCGCCCCTATGAAGGCGTGGTCAAGCTTCTCGAAGCCTCCAAAGTGGGCACGGCCTTTCCCTATTCCATTATGGCTGTGGCGCCTGGTCAAAATCTGACGGACTTTATTCAAAACAATCTTTCTCTTCCCTTAAGCGACAAAATCAAATTAATGCGCGCGATCTTAAAATCTTTTGGCGAGCTTCATCAGATGGGCATTCTTCACCGGGATATCAAGCCTGACAATATTATTGTTGAGCGTGTGGGGAATGATTTCAAAGCCACAATTATTGATATGGGATTGTCGGTCAGCGAGCAGGATGTCCCAAATCTTTCCACTGGTTTTGCCGTGGGAACGCCTCGATACATGAGTCCGGAACAGGCGTATGGGCAGAACAACACATTAACCGGGACCTCCGATGTTTATGCCCTGGGAGCTGTTTTTTATGAATTGCTGACCGGAAAACCAGTAATTGATGGAGATGATGTGATGGCTGTTTTAAGGAATGTGGGATCGGGTCAAGCCGCGGGGAAAAAACCAAGCGAAGGAATTCTGACGAACAAACAACTCCGCTTAACCTTGGGGCCTTCAATCCGTGACATGACCAATGTTCTGAACAGATTGGATCAAATTACTGCCAAAGCGCTGTCACCGGGTATTCCCAATCGTTTTGGGACGGTGCAGCAATTTGACAAGGCTCTAGAAGTGCTTCAGAAACAAGCGGAGTATTTCATGGCCAAGCAAATTCAGCTGCCGAAACAGGAGGCTGGTCGCCCCGCAGTGTCTAATGCCCCCACCGAAATCACAAAGGCGCAATCGCTGGGCGCCGAGCAGATTAATCCAGACACCATCATCAAAATTGAAACTCCGGAAAGATTATTGGAAGGAAACTTTGACGCTCACGAAGTGGAATATCGAGGACCAGAGGGGACGTCTCAATTCGCTGTTATTATCGAGCCCACAGATTTTCGGCAAAAGCCCGATGATTTTCAACACAAAGTAATCGCAGCATTTCAAGATATTGAAGCCCGCGCGAATGGAACTTTGGAAACTAATATTCTGGAATTAAAACCTGGCAACGAAAATATTGCGCTTATTATTCCTTTGCGCAGGAATGCTTTTTATGAGGAGCTAGGCAAATTTGAAAAATCGTACAAAAATATTTTGAGGTCTGCGATCACACCGGAACAAGCGGCTCCGGCTGAGTTTGTCCCACCGGAGTTTCAAATGCCTCAGGCCGTTCAAGGCAAGAAGCAGCTTTTAGATCCGCGGCTTTCAAATGGAAAACATCCGTTTGTATTCCAATCCATTCTGGATCATTCCCCGTTATTTCAAGGGAAAGAAATCGAATCTATGACGCATTTGGGCGCCGGCGGCATGGGTGAAATTTATCAGATTTCAGTTCGAGAAAATGATCAGGTAAAAACTTATGCCGTCAAAGTTCCTCTTGTTTCACCGGATGAATACCCCGGAAATTTAGCGGGTCCGCGTCAGGCTATTGAGGCTTTACAGCGGGAGGCGGGACTTTTGAAAGAAGCTAGCGCAGTTTCAGGCGTGGTGCCTTTTCGTGATTCAAATGCTGTTGACTATGCGGATGGACGCGGGGACAGCATGGTGGACGCAAACGGCGAGCTGTTGAATGAAGGCAAAATCCCGTATTTGGTTATGGATTTTGTTCAAGGGAAGAAAGCGGATACATTTTTCAATGAGACTAATCTCTCACCGGTCGAAACAATAAAATTATTTGCCAAAATCGCCAGGACGTTTTCCAAACTTCATCAATTGGGATTGATCCATTTAGATATCAAGCCCGACAATATTTTGATTCAAGAGGTGCTTTTGCCTGACGGGAGTGTGGACTATGAACCTCAGATTATTGATTTTGGTGTTTCGCTTCGAACCGGTGAAGTGCCCGGACAAACCTCTGAGGTTATCAGAGGAACTCCCCAGTATATGAGTCCGGAGCAAGCTGGTTTGGCAAATAATCAACTGAGCAACAAGTCGGATATTTTCGGACTTTCCGCCACATTTTTCGGATTGCTGACGGGTAATGAATTGCCATGGCGTGTTTCAGGATTGGGAGTTCAGCAACTGATTGCATCAGGGGAATATGCGGATGAAGTGAATCTGCGTCATCTTTATGACACGGGAATGTTGAGATACAACGAAACTTTAAGAAATGCACTCAGCGAGAACGAGCTTACCCAATTGGACGGGATTTTGCAGAAAGGTTTGCTCCGGAATCCCGAACAGCGGTATCCGACGGCGGTGGATCTTGCGGATGCGTTGGAGCGATTTGCCAGAAGCATCGAAACGCCAGCGGTTGAAAACGCGCCGGAAGTTGCGGTGGATACTGGTGTGCCTGACCAGATGGGTGTCGAAGGAAAATCTCTTGGGGTTTCGATTGAAGATGCGGCCGCGCTTCGTCAAATCGATGGAGTGGATGAAAATATGATTAAAGCCATTCAGGATATTGCAGCCAGAAATAATTTGGCAAATTTAGTTTGGGAGAATGCTGCAGATCCGGCGGAAAAAGAAAAATATTGGGAGAAGGAAAATAAAGACGTTCAGCTGTTTAAAGTAATCGGAACCAGCGGATTTGGCAGAATTCTTGTTTTGGGTATCGACAAAGAAGAAATGGCGATAAAAATCCCGGTGAATATAAGCAACGCCGAGGCACTGCAGGATTTTAAAGATGAAGTGGTTATTTCCGAGAATTTAAAGAGGAATCCGAAAGATGGCGTGGTGAAAATATTAAAAACATCGGGAGTGAATGAAACACCGTACATCGCCATGGAATTTTTAAAGGGCTCGAATATGGAATCGGAATCAAAAAAGCCTCTGGCGGAATATTCCCTGGATCAAAGAATCGGTGATTTGGTTCTGGCGGCGAAGGCTCTTCGGGATATTCATGCGGTAGGTTATGTGCATAATGACGTTAAACCACTCAATTTTATGAAAACACAAGGTCCTGAAAATAAAGAGGTCATCAAAATAATTGATCCTGGAACTGCCGGGGCTACGTCGAAAGAATTGAACACTAAATTTAGGATGCAGATTAAGGAAGTGAGTAAAAAGGGTCTTCAGCCGGTGCTGACCCGCATTCTTGGGTCGCCGGCGTATTCGGCACCCGAAACTTTGTTGGGAATTCCTTTTGGGAAGGATGCGAAGAAAAGGGATGTTTACTCTTTCGGGGTCAGCATGTACGAAGTTTTGACAGGAAGAAAGCCGTTTCAGCCGCGGCCGGATGAAGTGGCCGATTTTATGAGACCGGATGCGCAGGGCAAGCGGCTTAGCGAAACTGAAGCAAAACAGAAATCTTTGCTGAGTCAAATTATTGCAGATGAACCCGCGGACTTTGTCACTAAGCCTAGCCGGTTGTTGGGAGAGCTTAATCCGGAAATTACAGCCGAGATCGAACGGATAATTTTTAAGG
>JACROU010000027.1 GCA_016214265.1 Candidatus Omnitrophota bacterium | reverse complement strand
GATGAAAATCGCGATAAAAAGAATCAGCAATACCCCCACAATTTCCTGCGCCAAAAAAGTATGAGAAAAAGAAAATAAATAGATACCCGACGCGGCGGATGAAATAAAAATATGAAACAAATGGCTCCAGCGCGAGCAGTGCTCGAAACCTTTCAGCCAAATCAACCCGATGTTAGTTCCCAAAAGCGCCATCAACAGTACCCATTGCGGATGTTCCAAAGCGCAAAGGTGAAAACTCGGGTCCTTCCCCATCATTTGAGCCCCCCAATAAGGAATCACCGTGTCGGAAAGCGTGCAAAGAATAATCGAACTCAACATCCCCATGATAATGGAGCGGGCATAGCTCACTTCATAATAAGTCATCAACGCGGCCGCGGCAGCCCCGCTAAAAAAAATGTGCAGAAAATGGGTGAAATGAAAAACTTCCTCGGTAAGAATCATTTTGATCCAGAACGTTCCGACCCACACCAAAATCAAGCCAAAAATCATGCCCATAATCGTAAACGGAAGATGCCCGAGCACCTCCATCTTTAAGATCGGTAACAGATCCTTCGACTCATCGTGATGCTGATGTGAATGCTCATGCTCGCCAGGTATGATTTTTGTCATATCGTTGTCACTCCCCCAAATAAGCCTTCTTCACTTTATCGGAATGAAGAAGTTCCTGGGCCGGACCTTTCATCAAGATATTTCCCGTTTCAATCACGTACGCCCGGCTGGCCACCTCAAGGGCCAAGCGCGCATTTTGCTCGACCAGAAGAATCGTCATGCCAGAACGATTAATTTTTACCAAATAATCGAAAATACTCGCCACCAGTTTCGGCGCCAAACCAAGTGAGGGCTCGTCCAAAAGAAGCATTTTGGGCTGAGACATCAAACCGCGCGCAATCGCCAGCATTTGCTGCTCACCGCCCGACAGGAGGCCCGCCGGTTGATTAAGCCGCTCGCGTAAAATCGGAAAGAAGTCTAGCAAAGTCTCATAGGTTTGTGCGCACTTTTTCTTGTCTCTCACCCGGAACGCGCCCAGCTTTAAATTCTCATGCACCGTAAGTCGCGAAAAAATCCGGCGACCTTCCGGCACCTGACAAATCCCCAGAGTCACAATTTTGCCGCCACGCAAAGGAATCAGTCCGGAAATCGCCGAAAGCGTGGTTGTTTTACCGGCTCCATTCGCGCCAATTACCGTCACGATTTCGCCTTCGCTCACCTCCAGCGAAATTCCGTGGAGGACTTCGATGGATCCATATCCGGCTTTTACATTTTCGAGTTTTAGCATTACTGTTTCCCCAAGTACGCTTCAATCACGAGCGGATTTTTCTGAATTTCTTCGGGCCGACCCTCGGCGATTTTTTCACCGTGATCCAGCACCACCACTTTATCGGAAAGCGGCATAATCACTTTCATATCATGTTCTACAATCAAAATCGAGATCCCCTGCCGGCGGATTTCGCTGATATGCTCGAGCAAATCCTGCTTCTCCTGCGGATTCATGCCCGCGGCAGGCTCATCGAGCAAAAGCAGTTTGGGCTCGCAGGCCAAAGCGCGCGCCAGCTCCAGACGGCGCTGGGAACCGTACGGAATCGAGGACGCCAGATCGTTGGCGTACCGATCGATGCCGAAAAATTCGAGGAGCTCATGCGCCCGCCGGACGAATTTCATTTCATCGGCGTAAGAACGCTTCGACGGAAACAGCAAATCGACAAGCGACGAGCGAATATGTTTATGCGCACCGACGATGACATTCTCGAGGACAGACATGTTGGCAAACAAGCGGATATTTTGAAAAGTACGAGCCATGCCCCGCCATGAAATCATGTATGAAACCAAGCCGGTGATTTCCTGCTCATAATCGCCGAACATCACGGTGCCGGCATCAGGCTTGTAAATACCCGTGATGCAGTTAAAAAACGTGGTTTTGCCTGCGCCGTTCGGCCCGATCAATCCCACAATTTCTCCGGGGCGAATGCTAATTGAAACATTTTGAATGGCTTTTAAGCCACCAAAGCTTTTTGAAATATTGTCAACGCGTAGTAAGCTCATATTTCCGCCGAACGTTGCCCAAAAATCCTTGAGGTCTGAAAATCATCATCAAAATCATCACGAGTCCAAAAATCAGCATCCGGTAAATGGAAAACTCGCGCAACAGCTCAGGCAGAATCGACAGCACTAGCCCTCCCAAAATCACACCGGGCACACTGCCCATACCACCCAGCACCACCATCGCGAGAATCATGACGGATAAAATAAAATCGAAAGAATCTGGCGTAATCGTCCCCTGCTTCGCCGCAAAAATCGACCCTGCGATTCCAGCGATCGACGAGCCCACGCCAAACGCCAGCAGTTTCACCTGAGGTACGGGAATCCCCATGCAGCCAGCAGCGACTTCGTCTTCGCGCACCGCGATCCAGGCGCGGCCAATGCGGCTTCGGTCCAGACGCAGGGAAAAATACGCCACCAGAATCACACAAAAGAAAACAAGATAGTAATAAGGAAATGAACTCACACCGAAGTCGAACCGCTTCCAGATAAGGCTGGGATTGAACACCGGATAAAAAATAACGGGATGTTCGATCCCCAGAAGTCCGTTCGGACCCCCGGTAATCGGATCCAGATTATTGAATACGATACGGACAATTTCTCCGAACCCGAGAGTCACGATCGCCAGGTAATCTCCTTTCACCCGCAGAACCGGCAGACCCACCAGAAATCCGAAGAATCCAGTCACGACTACCGCAACCGGAAGCGCGAGCCAGAACGGAATATGCCAGGCGAGATTCAATCCCGCGCACGTGTAGGCCCCGATGCCGAAAAACGCGGCGTAGCCCAGGTTGAGGAGTCCCGCGTAGCCGACGATCATGTTCAGCCCGAGCGCCAGAAGAATATAAATTCCCGCGGTCACTAGAACGTCTTGGTGATAGGCACTGTGATCGATAAGAGGGAGAATCAGAAAGAGTCCAAACGCAAGGGGCCAGAAAAACAAATATTTTCTTCCTGGACCCTGGACCCCGGACCCTAGACCCTGTTTTTTAATCATGCCCGGTCCGCAACGCGCTCGCCAAAAAGTCCGGTGGGTTTAAAAAGCAGAATTAAAACGAGAATCACAAACGCGAATACATTTTTCCATTCACTCGAGATGTAGCCGGCGCCCAGGCCCTCAGCCAGGCCGATCAGTACGCCGCCCACCATCGCGCCCGGAATATTCCCAATCCCTCCAAGCACCGCGGCGGTAAACGCCTTGAGGCCGGCCAAATAGCCGTCATGAAAATTCACCGTGTGATAATAAAGACCAAAAAGCACGCCACCCACCGCCGCCATCGCCGAGCCGATAAAAAAGGTAAGACTGATAATCCAATTCACGTTGATGCCGACCAGGCGCGCCATTTTATGATCCTGACTGGTCGCCCGCATCGCCCGCCCCAGCTGTGTGTGTTGAACAAGGAAGTTAAGAAAAACCATCAGCACAAGCGACACGGCGAGGATCATGATCTGCATCAGCGTAATCGTTACATCGCCAAAAATAAAATGAATGTCGGGAACAATTTGAGGAACGCCCTGATCCTGAGGTCCATAAATCAGCATCACCGCATTTTGGAGGACAAACGAAACACCGATGGCGCTGATCAAGGCCACGAGGCGCGGCGAATTCCGGATCGGCCGGTAAGCAATCTGATCAATCACAATGCCGAGAAGACCCGATCCCGCCATCGAAATCAAAAGCATAACGGCAAGATAAAGCATCGCCATCGGCAAGGTGGAACCGGACACAAATCCGAAAAACGTGATCGCGGTCAGGCCGATGTAAGCCCCCACCATGAACACTTCCCCGTGCGCGAAATTGATGAGTTGAATGATGCCGTACACCATCGTGTAACCGAGAGCGATAAGGGCATATATCGTCCCGATGGTCAGGCCGTTGATCAGCTGTTGAACAAAAAGTTCCATCTTAAACCGTTCTTACGTGCTCCCACTGGCCGTTTCGGACACGAAAAACACTCACAATTTTATTTTTCGTATCGCCGCGATCGTCAAATTCTGTTTGCCCCAAAATTCCGGGAAACGTACGGCCATCTTTCAAAATTTGTATCACCTTCTCGCGGTCTGGAGCACCCGCCAATTTAATTGCCTGAATCAAAATATTGGCCGCATCATAAGAATAAGCCGAGTACGAACCAACATCACCAAATTTCGTTTCGTATGCCTTCACAAATTCCTGAGCCTGCGGAAGTGCTTTCACATCCGCACCAATCATTGTTGCGTAAGTTCCCTCGGAAGCTGAAGGCGTCGCCAACCGGATGAGCGTAACATCGTAAATTCCGTCGCCCCCCATCACCGGCGCCTTGATATTTAAATCACGCGCTTGCTTAATAATCAGAGAACATTCGGGATAAAGCCCGCCAAAAAAAATAAGGTCCGGAGACATTGGACGGATTTTTGTCAGGAGCGGGGTAAAATCTTTATCCCCCTGGGTAATTCCCTGATGTCCTAACACCTGACCGCCCTGAGCGATAAACGCCTTCGCGAATTCATCCGACAATCCTTTTCCGTATGTAGTCTTGTCGTCAATAATAAATACTTTGCGTGCGCCCAGCTCGTTAAAGGCAAACTGTGCGGCTTTCGGTCCCTGCAAATCATCCGTCGCACACACGCGGAAAAATGTATCAAAACCCTGTTTGGAAATTTCGGGATTCGTAGAAGCGGGCGTAATCTGGGCAACGCGGGCATTGTGATAAATCTGCGCGGCGGGTTTGGTGCAGCTGGAATTTAGATGCCCGACCACCCCGATCACTTCAGGATCCGATACAAATTTTTTCGCGGCGGCAACGGCCTGCGTCGGACTGTGCGAATCATCAATTTGCACAAGCTCAATTTTATACCCCGGTAGCACATCCCCTTGAGCATTCGCCTGATCAACAGCCAACTGAGTCCCGCGCAAAATAGTCAATCCTACGCTTGCCTGATCCCCTGTAAAAGGCGCGGATACTCCGATCCGGATAACCGGATCATGCTTGCTGCACCCTGCGGCGAAAAGTAAAATGGCGAACAAACTCAGAGCACTTACTGTCTTATTCATCGACGCCTCCCAAATTGAATGGCCGCGATCGTGTACGGAATGCTGATAAGGATAAGGAAAAATACGACAAGCGCGGAAATAACCGGCTCTGTCTCAACGGGTTTTGAGGTGAAAATTTTGATTAACACGGTTTCCTGTCCCGGAGGATACAGCAGAATTGTGCTGCCCAATTCTCGAAGGGATAGCACCAGACCCACCATTGCTAACCCCAAAAGCTTGGGGTCCTGGACAATGTTCAGAATCTTTTTAAACAAGGCTTTCACACCGGTTTTCGGTGCGGTTTCTTGATCAGAGATTTCAGAAGATTCTTCAAAATATCGTTTACCAAAAAGAAGCGGATATAGATATTGCGTCACGATGCCCAGCAGCACGATCGCGAAGGTGGTGTAAATCCAAACACTCCAGCGGTGATTCCAAAAACGATTCAGAAGAACTCCCGTAGAAATTCCGGGCAGAAAAAAGATAAGAGCAAACGATTTTTCAACAAAAGAAGAATAGAGCGTTCGCGATAAGCGAAGAAAACGATCAACAATAAGGACAAACGCGACAAGCACCACAGAGGCAATCAAGGAAAACATAACGGATCTTAAAATACTTCCCCCGCCCAATTGAATTGCATCCCAGAGAAATTTAACTCCTTCGGCTTTTATGAAAAATATCCAAACCGGAAAAAAATAAAAAGCCGTGACCGCAAACAACAGCCCCCAAAACACGCTCGTTTTCCATCCGCCAGGTTCCAGAACCGCCGTCTTCCCCGTAAAACTCTTTCCGGCAAGCGAAAGCACTTTACTCTTAAACACCCACTCCCAAATCACCCAAAGCACGATCGCGAAAACAAAAATAATGATTCCGGGAGCGGCTACGGCATCAAAATTGTAGAAAGTGCTAAAAAAAGAATAGATTTCGGTGGTGAGTGTTTCGCGGCCGAGGAGCGAACAGCCTGCAAATTCCCGGAACATCATGACGCCAATCACAAACAAGGTAAACCAGGACAAGAACGATTTCCGGTACACAGACAAAAAATTCAGAAAGTTTTTCCACCACGGTTCCTGATTCTCTGCAACAAAATTCCCGAGCCCCAGTTTTAAAAACAGGATCACAGAAAGAACGGCAAGACCTGAAAAATAAATTCCAAAAATAAAAATGGATCCGGCATTGCTCAGCAGGAATGAGGAACTAGCGTTACTGATCCCCTCCCATAACAAACCTTCGAGATAACCCTGGCGGCCCAAAATCATTTCCCAACCCAGCGCCCAAAGGTAGGAAGGGATAGCCAGGGGAAGCACGATCGCAGTCAGGAATAAACGTCTTAAGGGAAATCGTGTGGCGCTAAAAAAGAATCCAAGAGGAAGACCGACAAGCATAGCAACTGTGGCGGTGCCAAGGGCCAGACATAAGGTTTGCCCCATCAAGTGATAGGAAGTTCGGGAGCCAAAGGCATCTTGAAAAGCATCCAGTGAAAACCCGCCCGCCTGCCGGAAAATATTGATGAAGAAAATCGCGAACGGAAGTACCAGTACGAGCATCAGAGCGACAGATGAGAGTTTGTAGAAGAAATGAGGACGGGATGAAATTTCTTTCAACTTCTCCCCCGTCTTGGCGATAAGCTTATTTCTTTTTGAAAAATTGTCTGGCACAAAAACCTCGACAGTTTGTAATGGCTAAGGTAACCGCTTCCTTCGCCATTGTTAAACCTTTTTCGCCTGCACCTCAAACGGCTGGCTGGGTACGACGACATGCTTTGGAAATTTCTTCAGCATATCAAGCGCGAATGTTTCAATCATTTCATCATAGAATTGTGTGAAGGCAGCGATACGGTTTTGATTCTGACGAATGCGAAAACGCTTTTTTGGCACTTCTTTCTGCCAAATCAACTTCTCTGTTTTTCCATCCAGAAGTTGAAGCAAATAGCCCGCATTCATCATGCCGATTTTGTCAAAATCATCGGTGTCCCAAAGCGTAATCGTCACAAAAAGATAAGCGTCAGCCGGAACCCGTTTCGAAAGCTCTTTTAAGTCAACTTCTTTGCGCTGCCATGCCAACGAGTTGAAATTGGTAAACACCGAAACCGGATCAGCAACTTCATATTTTTTGTGTCTAAGAGCACGCCCCAAAGTCACGTAAACACGCTTTTGAACGTATAAAGGGTCGTTCGTATCTTTATTCGAGAGCAAAAATTCCAGATTAACTTTATTCCCGAACGATTTCTCGAGCCAGTCCTGCCCCAGCTTGCGCCCCACGTGTGTTGTCAGAGGATTGCCGGTAGCCTTATCAACGGGAAGAATCGCGATAGTCTGTTTTTTTTTCGACGATGCGGAAGCATCATTTTTTCCGAAGAACAGAAATCCACTGAACAGAAACAGCGCAATAAACGCTACGACAATCGAGGGAAATACTCGCATTTTCACCGTCGTTGATCAATCGGGGTGTAACTCTGATCATGAGCCCCCGTATATTCACATTCCGGCCGAATCAACCGGTTATTGTCCAACTGCTCGATCGCGTGTGCGCACCAACCGGCCATCCGGGCGGCGGCGAAAATTGGCGTATAAAACTCCATCGAAATACCCAATTCGTAGTAGAGCACGGCGCAGGGAAAATCAACATTGGGAAATAAATTTTTCTCTTCTTTCATCACACGTTCGACCGTGTCAGCGATCTGAAGCCATTTCAGATTACGCATCTTTTCAGCGTATTCCTTGAGCATCTTCTTCAAGATGGGCGCGCGGGAATCTTGAATTTTGTAGACCCGATGGCCAAATCCCATAATTTTTTTCTTCTTAGCCAGTGCGTCGCGAATCCAGCTTTCAGCTTTTGCTGGCTCACCGATTTCCAAGAGCATCTTCATCGCCTGCTCATTAGCACCTCCGTGCGTCGAAGCATTGAAACCGTGCTCAGCGTAAAGAATGAGCGAAGCGTCAAAAATTTTTGCGGAATAATCATCCGGTTCTTTTCCGGTCAAGAGCGCAAGAAAATTTTTTGCGTGAGGAAATTTGGAGTTCTGAGCCGGAATTTGTTTATTTTTCGGCCCCAGATAGCATCCCGCAATCAGCGCCGGCATTTTTGCCACTAGACGAATTGCCTTTCGAATGTTCGCATCATGAGTATCATTCCCTTCATCCGGATCGACCAATCCCAAAAAAGAAACCGCCGTCCGCAAGCGATCCATAACAGAAGCTCTCTCTGGCATTCGTTTAAAAATATCATTGAGTTCCGAGGGAATTATGCGCTCTTCAACAAGTTTTTCTTTAAAATCAGCAAGCTGTTTTGCGTCCGGAAGCGCTCCCATCATGATGAGATAGGCAACTTCTTCGTAGGAAGATTTTTCTGCGAGTTCGCGAACATCATATCCGCGATAAATCAATTTATCCCCGGAAGGATCAACTTCGGAAATGGCGGACCATCCCGCAATGATGCCCTCCATTCCGGATTGTGCTTGTGGTCTTTGGGTCATGGTTCATATCTTTCGTAGTGCAGCAATTGATACAGTTCTTTGCGCGTTTGCATTTTGGGTAGGAATTTTTTCTGGGTTCCAGTCTTGGAAAGACACGCCAAAAACTCTTCCGCCTGCTTCATCATAACGCGAAACACGCTGAGTGGAAAAAGGACAATATTATACTGAAGCTTTTGGAACTGTCTAACAGAAATATAAGGAGTTTTACCAAATTCCGTCATGTTAGCGATGAGTGGCGCTTTGATTGCTTTCCGGAAAATTTGGAATTCACGGACTGATTCCATCGCCTCCGGGAAAATCCCATCAGCGCCCGCCGAAACGTAAGCCTTTGCCCGCCCAATAGCAGCCCCGAGCCCCTCGACAGAGCGCGCGTCGGTGCGGGCGAAAATCATAAAATCCTTGCTTCGACGCGCCTTCACCGCCGAGCGGATTTTCGCGCACATCGCCTCAGTCGAGACAAGCTTCTTGCCTTCCAAATGACCACAGCGTTTCGGCGAAAACTGATCTTCCAAATGGATGGCTGACACGCCGGCGGATTCAAATTCCCGAACCGTACGCGCCACCTCCCGCGGATTTCCGTAACCTGTATCCGCGTCCGCAAGTACAGGGATATTCACAATTTTCGCGATATAACTGATCGCCCAAACCATCTCACGCCGTGTGATAAGTTCCAAATCCGGAAGTCCGGCCAGGCCGTTTGAAATTCCAGCACCGGAAACATACACCGCGGGAAACCCCGCCTTTTCCACCAACAGCGCAACCGCTGCATTAACAGCTCCCGGAAGCACCAGAGTTCGTTTGGATTTGAGCAACGATCGCAGTGACTTTATTTTCACGGACTCACCACCAGTGAGTTCATGAGCGATTCCCAACGATTCAGTTTTTCCAAATGCCAAATCTGGTCCAGCACCCGGTCTTGTTGCGCTTTCGAAAAATAGGGCGCCGTCAGGTGGATAAATTTCTGGTTAATCTCATCCTCAGTCATCGGATTTTTGTAATGCCCACGCGGGATCTCAACCAGCTCCTCCAACACATCCCCGCCGTTTTCAACCATTCGAATGCGGCAAGGCAACAACGCGGGATATTGCCGGGTCATTTTTTTATCCTCAGTCACACGCATTTTGCGCATAAGTGCCAAAACTTTCGGATCGTGAATTTTCTGATTCGTATATTGCGCTAACGTTAATTTCCCGTCCAGCAAACTTCGCGCGACAACAAACGGAAGGCTGTGATCGGCGGTCTCGCGCGATTTTGGTTCCCACTTTTCAGGATCTTTCACGATAATTTCAATCGCAACCTCGTAGGTATCGACTTCGATTTTTTTGATTTTGTGGATATTCCGGATTCGCGGACGCAGTCGAAGCGCCGCCTCAACCGCCGCCTGAGCGTGATATTCCACCGGATAAAATTTGATGTACGTTTCCAGAAGTTTGAACGGGATTTTCTCACCGCCCAATTTCGCAAGACGAATCGGGCCGGAGACTAGACGTTCGAATCCTTTTTCACCTTCAAAAATCGGCGCAGGGCCAGTCATGCCCAAGCGCGCAAGCTCGCAGGAAAAAACAGCATTCCGCGCGGCATTGGCAAACGCCGGCGCTTTCCAATCAGAAATTTCTCCCACCCGCGTCTGGCGCAGTGCAATGGACGCAATCCCTGAAAGTCCTAAAGCGTGCTCCAGCTCGCGCTGCGACAAATTCATCAGCTTCCCCGCTCCCAGCGCCACGGAAAATGCACCGTACGTGACATGATCCCATCCGCGAACGCGCAGGCTTGCAGCGTCGCACAAGCGGCACTGGATTTCGTAGGCCAAAACGAGTGAAGCGATTAAATCTTTTCCTGATTTTTTTTCGGCTTCCGCCACAGCCAGCAAAGCACCCAAATTATCGCTCGGATGCGCAGGCTCTTTCGACAAATAAGTATCGTTGTAATCCCAGTACCGAATCAGCGATCCGTTGGCAAATCCGGCCAGCGGCGCTGAGGTTTTCAGACGAGTTCCCAGTACGGTGGATATTCCGGTTCCAGTCTCGGCAATTTTTCGGGCAATTTTCCCGGGACGGGAATGAAACGCAGAAATACCGACTCCGAGAGAATCGATAATTCTTTTTTTTGATTCGCGAATGACTACGGACGGGAGATCAGAGTAACGAAGCTGATGGGTATAGTGACTTAGTCTTTGGGCGAGGTTCATAGATTGGATATTGTAGCAACGAAAAAAGGTACCGGATACCTTTTTTGAAAAAAGTGCCACGTTGCTAAAAAAAAGCCCGGGCAGGATCGAAACTGCTAATCCTGCCTGGGCTTCCTGCTCACAAACGGTCGGCCTGCAATCCGAAAATGCTAGATTGCCGCCGCGCCGGACTCACCCGTACGAATACGGATAGCTTCCTCCACCGGACTGATGAAAATTTTTCCATCGCCAATTTCACCGGTTTTAGCGGCTTTCGTGATCGCATTAATCAGTTTCTTTGCGTCACTGTCTTCCACGACAACCTCCACTTTCAGCTTGTGGAGCAAACCTTCGTGAGATTGACCGCGGTATTCCTGCGTAATCCCCTTTTGTTTTCCGTGACCCGTAACTTCAGAAACTGTCACGCCTGGATATCCGGCAACCGCCAGGGCATCCAAAACTTTCTGAAGAGTGCTGGGCCGGATAATCGCTTCAACTTTCTTCATGGAACTTTCCTCCTCTTGAATTTAAATTTTATAAATTATATCCCGATTCGCCGTGCTGCGTCAGATCGAGACCCGTTTCCTCTTCCTGAGTCTTGACCCGAACACCCATAATCAAGTTGATGCCCCAGAGAAGTATGATGGTCATAACGAAGGCGTACACTGCGCTGATTCCCGCGGCAACCAATTGAATACCGAACTGTTTTGCATTGCCAAAAAAGAGTCCGTCAGCACCAGCAGAGTTCACAATTTTCTGAGCGAATAATCCCGTCAGAAGAGCACCGGTGAAACCACCGACTCCGTGCACACCGAAAACGTCGAGGGAATCATCGTACCCGAAAATTTTTACTTTCACAAGAATGGCCAGGTAGCAAACCACACCCGCAATGCCTCCGATAATGATCGAGGACACCGGACCGACATAACCAGAAGCTGGCGTAATCGCGACTAATCCCGCCACAGCACCGGAAACGATACCGAGAGCGGTCGGTTTACCTTTGATAATCCATTCCGTAAGCATCCACGATAATGCCGCGGCTGCAGCAGCGGTGTTGGTCACCAAAAACGCACTGGAAGCAAGCCCGTTTGCGGCAAGAGCACTGCCTGCGTTAAAGCCAAACCACCCAAACCAAAGAAGCGATGCTCCGATAATGGTCATAGTTAAATTGTGCGGAGCCATATCTTCGACGCCATAACCTTTTCTTTTTCCGAGGAACAAACACGCAGCAAGCGCGGAGAATCCCGAGCTGATATGCACGACAGTTCCACCGGCAAAATCCAAAGCACCCATGTTGCGCAGAAATCCATTCACACCCCAAACCCAGTGAGCCAGCGGATCATAAACCACTGTTGCCCAAGGAACTGTGAACACGATCAAAGCGCTGAACTTCATGCGCTCTGCGACGGTTCCTGTAATCAGAGCCGGCGTGATGATGGCAAACATCGCTTGAAACATGCAAAACGCGTAGGCTGGAATTGTTGCCGCATAATCTGCGTTTGGTGCTTGGCCGACACCAGCGAGGCCAAACCATTGCAAACTGCCAATCAGATGGTTGATATCCGGACCGAATGATAACGTGTATCCCCACAGAACCCACTGAATGCTGATCAAACAAAGAATAACGAAACTTTCCATGATCATGTTCAGCACATTCTTGGTGCGAACCATTCCGGCGTAAAAAAGTCCGAGTCCCGGCGTCATAATCATCACTAGCGCCGCCGAAATCAGAATAAATGAGGAATCGCCGGAGTCAATCGTCGGCGCCGCAGTCGCCTGCGCGAAAGCGTTGTAAAGCGGAATTATCGAAAATAGCCCGGAAAACATAACCCATT
Source organism: Candidatus Omnitrophota bacterium (assembly GCA_016214265.1). Lineage (GTDB taxonomy): Bacteria > Omnitrophota > Omnitrophia > Omnitrophales > JACROU01 > JACROU01. The sequence continues at coordinate 12,045 of JACROU010000027.1, read as the reverse complement.
TCCACAGGCTTGATTTGAGTGTTTTCTTGAGAAACATTGATGAATTTCCTCCTTAGTTATTTGTGAGCATTGATACTGCTGGGGAGGAAGATGCACGAAGCATGCCAATTCTAATTGGATGGAAATGGCAATAATTCCCCTCTCGAGAGCGGAATTGTTACAAAATTGTCGAATGATTACAAATTAAGCGGCGGGTTTCTGATTGGTAGCAACCGTGGCAACAGTCTCAGCCGAAGAGGGCTGATTTGTGGCCACAACAACCTGCTGTTTGAAGGTTTGCCAAGGGAATCGAAGTCCGGGGCAATCCGTTGCTTTTCCAGTGACCATGTTGTGTCTTAAAATATTTTCTTCCGGAACGCCGAATTGCCGTTTCAACTGAGAAACAAGTGAGGTCAGTGCTTGAAACTGGGCCTGAGAGGGCTGATCTTCATCAAAATTACCCACCAAGCAAATGCCGATACCCACCTTGTTCATATTCATCGCGTTGCAATGCGCACCATCCATTTGCCTGGTCCACCGGTGCCCCACTTCCACCTGCCCATCCCGCCGTCCGTTGGTACCGTTATCGATAACAAAATGATACCCAAGACCATTCCAAAATCCACGCTGATGATGTTGTTTATCAAAAATTTCGGCATTGCCCGCGAAAGTCGCGCTGTGATGCACAACGATGTGAGTCCAGCGTGTGGTAGGACGAACCTGCACGAATTGATTAGCCCGCGGAATAAATATTTTCTGGCCCTTTTCAATCTTGGTGGCGTCTGTGATCTTGTTAACGGCCATGACCTCTTTCATATCCACATGATACGCCTGGCAGATGCGCCACAAATTCTGACCGGGCTCGACGGTATGATAGATTCGTACCCCGAGTATCACAGCTTGCAATGAAAAGGCTGAGTACGATGATAGAAGTTCGAAACAAAAATTGAGGTATGGTTTTCGACATCTGAAATCTGCTCCCTTGAGGCGTTAAGAATTTATCGGCAGAAAACCGTCGAAAGATTACTTCGTTTTTTGGCTCAGGACACGTTTTCTATTAAGCAAAAAACGTGCATATTGAGAATGAAAACCACCCATTTTTTCCTGGGTTTTTTTCAACTCTTCCTCAACTTCCTTCAAGGAAAGCTGACTCAACTTGACCTTCTTGGCTTCACCTGGTTCGGCGGCAGCGGGTTTCGCGGCAGGCGCTTCGGCCGGTTTGGCTTCACTGGCAGTAGGCTTTGCTTTTACTTCTTCTTTCTTCTCTTCTTTTTCTGACATGAATCTTGTTCCTTTCGTTTTAGCTCTTAGCTAACAGCTATAGCTGATTTTTATCACACTTTTTTGCGGATTTCCACTCGGATAATGCGGTGGAGTTCGATCTTCTGGGCAACACATTCGATCGAACCAAGCAGGCACGACTCCCCCACTTTGGGCACATGACCCATCGTATGAATAATTAAACCGTTCAGAGTAACAAATTCTTTGGCAGAAAGATTCACGCCAAGAGTTTCATTCACCTTTTGAACCCGACAATATCCGCTGGTGGCGTACACGCCTGGAGAGATTTGCTCGATTTCAGTGAAGCGCTGATCGTACTCATCCTCAATCTCGCCCACAATTTCTTCAATAATGTCCTCGAGCGTCATCAACCCAACCACTTTTCCCTGAGCATCAATAACGATGGACATGTGGGATTTTCCGCGCTGAAATTCCTTCAACTGAACGCTGAGTTTTTTGGAAGATGAAATGAAATTCGGCGGATCCATCACATCCTGAAGTACGATTAATTCTTTATTTTCCCAAAAGCTCAAAAGATCTTTGACTTGAGCAATGCCAACAATATTGCCGACATTGCCGCTATAAACCGGAAGACGCGAATATCCGCTGTCGACCACCGCGCGCATAATGTCCTCGTATCCGGCCTTCACGTTAAGCGCCACCATATCGGAAATCGGAGTCATTGCCTCGCGGACCGTCATGTCGCCGAAGCGAAATACTTTTTGAAGAAGTTGCCCCTCTTCCGGCTCCAGCGAACCTTCCTGCTCACCGATTTTAATCAACGCTTTGATTTCCTCTTCACTGACCAGCGAATTGCTTTGCTTCATCGAAATGCCAAACATCCGCACAATCATTTTGGTAATAATCGTAAGACCCCAAACAAGCGGTGTAAAAATCCAGATGGTTAAACGCACAGGCCAAACAAGCATGAAAGAAATTTTTTCCGGCCGTTTTACCGCGATGGTTTTTGAAGCCACTTCAATAACGATAAATAAAATCGTCACGACTGCAGTTGCAACGGCAATGGCTTGCTCTCCATTACCAAAAAGATCAATGGCAATCACCGTTGCCAGAGAAGCCGCAAGCGCCCCTGTAATGTTATTAACCACCAGCATGGTGCCAAAAAGTTTCTCGGGATATTCGAGAATTTTTAAAGTCTGTTTTGCGGCCCTGGAACCGTCGAGACTTTTCTGACGAAGTTTAATACGGCTGACGGAAATCAAAGAGGTTTCGGAAAGCGCCGCGAACAAAAAGAAAAGGATCAGCGCGCAGAAAAAAATAAATTCGGCAAAATGCTGGAGGATCATAGATTAAAAGGTCGACTAAAAAGAAGAGTCACTTAACGGATAATCAGGGGTGAGGTTGCATAAATCGTTAGAAGAGTTCCCAAAAGAATCACGGAACCCAGAAGAAGCAGTACGGTAGCAAGCCATAACAGACGGGCACGGGTATCACTGTCTTCCAGGGATGCCACCAGAAAGGAAAGGAGACTCGAAACAAAGTAAGAAATCGAAGCCAGAATACCCATCCGATCCAGATGCATCAGAGAAAAAACAAGCGAAAACCCGAAAAGAATGATGGACGCGATAAACGTAAGCCGTGCCCACCAATCCATTTTCTCATCCCGAAGATCGAAAAGATGCAGTAATAGAAGATAATCTAAAATTCGGATTCGTTTCATCACACCACCGGTTGCAGGGACATCGCGTGTTGACGCGCTTCATCAGCTAAAGGAGTGCTCAGATAACGCTCGCCGCTGGAAGGAATAATAACAATGATCATTTTTCCCTTCGCTTCCGGCTTTTTCGCATAATCAAGCGCTGCCCATACTGCAGCACCGGATGAAATACCCACCAATATGCCTTCCTCGCGGGCCAAACGGCGCGCCATCACAAAAGCATTGTCATTGGATACTTGAATTACTCCGTCCATGACTTTGGTATTCAGATTATTAGGAATGAATCCGGCTCCGATTCCCTGAATTTTATGGGGACCAGGTTTGCCGCCCGAAATCACCGGAGAACTTTCCGGCTCAACGGCAATACATTTAAATAAAGGTTTGCGCTTTTTAATCACCTCGCCAACCCCCGTCAACGTTCCGCCGGTACCAACGCCGGCAATCAACACGTCTGCCCGGCCATCCGTATCATTCCAAATTTCTTCTGCCGTGGTTTTACGGTGAATTTCGGGATTCGCCGGATTATTAAATTGTTGCGGCATATAGGAATTTGGCGTTTGAGCGATCAATTCTTCAGCTTTGCGAATCGCGCCCTTCATTCCTTCAGTGCCAGGCGTCAACACCAGTTCCGCGCCAAGCAGGCATAATAGAGTACGCCGCTCCATCGACATCGTCTCTGGCATAGTCAAAATTAATTTATATCCCTTCGCCGCGCAGACAAACGCCAGCGCAATCCCCGTATTTCCGCTTGTCGGTTCGATAATCGTCGTGGCCTTATTAATGAGGCCCTGTTTCTCGCCCGCCTCAATCATGGCACTGCCAATGCGGTCTTTCACGCTGGAGAGAGGATTGAAAAATTCAAGCTTCAGAAGAATCGTGGCGTCGACTCCCTTTGCGATGCGATTAAGTTTCACAAGTGGTGTATTACCAATAGTTTTAGTGATATCGTCATAAACTTTCATCGTAAAAATCTCCTTTTTGGTAGTTCTAACTCGTCGCAGAGGATTTTAGCATTGACGTGGAAATTTGTCATCCCAACAATAATTTCCTCGCTTTCGAAATTTGTTCTTCGGTCCCGAAAAGAATAAGAGTGTCTCCGGCGATGATTTCGGTGGAGGGCGGCGGATTAGTGATGGAGGCTCCGTCCGCGCGCTGAAGACCGATGACGCTCACTCCGGTTTTGGTGCGCAGCGTCAGCGTAGCCAACGTCCGTCGGATGGCCGGAGAGGATTCGTCGATCACAACCCGGATGGCGAGCGGCTTGTCCTGCGCAGTGAATGCGGCAGGTTTTGACATCAGTTCGCTCAAATAGCGGACCGCGTTTTGAATTTGTTCTTTCTCCCCCATCACGACCAGCACATCGCCCGGCATCACCACCGTTTCGGGCGGCGGATTCACCACAGTTCCGTCCTCACGGTAAATGGCCATGATCGTCGCGCCAGTAATCTGCGACAATTTCAAATTATGAATGGGCTGATTGATGGCGGTAGGTTTGTACGGAACCAGAACGTCTTCGGTCAACACTTCCCATGGATATTCATTCTTGATCAGCTCTTCAAGTTCATGGCGCGCTTTTTCCTGCTCGATCCGTTCAACGCCCGGCTCTTCTTTTTCGAACACCATCGTCATCGTCTCTTCCAGATGCGCGTGAAATTTTGTGATCAATGTCCAGAACAAAAGACTGACGAAAAAAAGCGCCAAACCAATCATCAAAAGCAGCGGAACATTCGGAAGAAACGGAAAACCGATCGTCAGCACCAGAAGCGAAAGCGCGATTAAAATTCCCAGCCGGAACATATTGCGAATCAATTTTGCGGGAAGCGAATCCTCTTCCTGAGACCGGCCAAACAATATATTCCAGAGCAATTTGTCGAGTGAATAAACCAATCCGATCCAGAACGGAAAAATCGCCAATCCGACAAGAATCCAGTACGGAAATGGAAAATGCCCTGCGTGTATGGAAAACCGAAGTCCCATCACAAAAATGCCGGCAATCAAAATCAAATTCACGCAAACGGGAAATGCATATTTTCCCAAGCGCGCCCAAAACGAACTTTTATCGGCCTTCCGGGCTTCTATTCGGAGTTTAGAAATCCACGAAGTATAAAACTCCGCGAACGTGACCAGCGGACTTGGCATCAGTTTTTGCAGCGAAGATGCCAGCGCCCAACGGTCCCGGATAAAAATGGGCGTCAACGTGCTTGAAATCATCGATACCGATACCGCGATCGGAAATAAAGAGTGTTCCGTCACCCTCGTCGATTCACCCATCTGCGCGATGATGAACGAAAATTCGCCGATTTGCGTGAGTGCGAGGCCAGCCATGAGCGCGGTGCGCGCTTCGTGACCGGTCAGAAACACGGCGAAGGAAACGCAGGAATATTTTCCTAAAATCACCGCGGCAGTTACTACTAGAATCGGAAACCAGTATCCCGCCGCGGCGTGAAGATCGAGAAGCATACCGACCGACACGAAAAAAAGCGCGATAAACATGTCGCGAAGCGGTTCCACTTTCCGGATGATGTCCGCAATTTCCTCCGACTCAGCGACAACGGCTCCGATCAAAAAGGCGCCGAGGGCCAGCGAAAATCCAAGCTTCGCGCCGAGCAGTGAAAATCCGAAACACAGTCCCAAAATCACCACAATCAAAATTTGGCTGAGTTTTAATTTTGAAACGAAGTGAATCAGCTTCGGAACCGTCATGACGCCAAGAATAACGGAAAGCAGCATGAATACTGCCACTTTCAGCATGGAATAGCTGACACTTCCGAGCGTCACGGTTCCCGTAATCGCAAGCGCCGAAAGCACGGCGATAATCAAAATCGCGAGCAAATCCTCCATGATCAGAATCGCGATAATAATTTGCGCGAAACGCTCGCGCACGAGTTTCAATTCAATCAGCACCGTCGCAATGATGGTGGTGCTTGAAATCGAAAGAATCGCGCCGAGAAAAAGGCAGTCCATCAATTTCCAACCCAGCATTCTGCCGACCGAAAACCCGATCCAAATCATGAGCAAGACTTCAAGGCTGGTCGCGATAAACGCCGTGACGCCCAGACGTCTCAGTTTTTTCAGATTGAATTCCAGGCCGATCGAGAACATGAGGAAAATGACGCCCAGGTTGGCCAGCGTTTCGATACTTTTCGATTCGACCACGAGCGGATACGGCGAGATATGTGGACCGATCAGAATGCCCGCGATGATGTAGCCAAGAACGACCGGCAGACGGATCGCGTGACATAACAGTGTGGTGATAGCGCTCACCGCCATCACAATCGCAAGATCTTGGACAAATTCCAGACCAGTCATATTAAGAGATCAATTATATCCTTGATTCCAATATAACGTATGCTTGATTTAGCGACTTAAGATATATTCCAAAATTAAGACGCTAATGTCACGGAAGGACCTTGAATTTCCAGTTGGTCGAAACGCTCCATGTCGGCGGATAAATCCTGCTCATCGAAGAAATTCTCTTCCTCACCCAAAAGCGAAAGGAGTGCCGCAAGTTCTGCTTCACTTTCGACCTTAATCTCATCGGGCACCGGACGCGTGGAAATAACCGCCGTAGCGGGCTGTGAACTCTCTTGCACTTGAGGTGCTGATTCCCGAAGCGCGAGAACGGGAGCTTCGCTGACCGCAACCGGTCTTCCCTCCAGCCAGTAGGCACCAAACGAAACCGCCAAAGCCAATGCGTAAGTAAACGCAATCGCGCCCATCCAAACCGGAAATCCCGCGCCGATGCCGGATGATTTTTCCATTTGAATTTTAGTGCGCACTTCGGCCAGATAATCTTTCATCAAAGAATCCGGAACCGGTTTTAATTTGTGGCGGGAAATCAGATGTTCCATGTCGCGATCGTTTACATTTTCATTATGGTTCATTGCGGCTCACCTCCTTCAAGGCTAAAGCGTGTCGGACTTTTTGAGTGGCGTGAAACAAACTGGATTTTACCGTCCCCAACGCAACTCCCAGCACGTCTGAAATTTCCTGAAGCGGCATCTCGTTAAAATAACGCATCACAAATACGCGCTGTTCGTTTTGCGGCAAATCAGCCACCGATTTTTCCAATCTGAGCCTTTCTTCTTCGAGCTCAAGCGCACTGCGGGGCGAAAGTTCCGAAGACGGCTGAGTCATGAGAATCGCCTCGACAGGAATTTCAGCCTTCGAACGCATCCGTTTCCTGATTTCATCCCGCGATTGATTCGCGACAATCCGGTAAAACCAGGTGCCAAACTTGGACTCACGTTTAAAGTTTTTCAAACCGAAATAGGCTTTCACGAATGCGCTTTGCGAAACTTCCTTCGCCGTCTCCCAGTTTCGAAGCATCGAAAAAGCAAGCCCAGTCGATTTTTCCTGATAGCGTCTTACCAGATGATCGAAAGCGGACTCGTCTCCGCGCTGAAATTCCAAAACCAGATCTTCATCAGATAGTGTTTCAAAATTTCCGAAAGTCATTACTCGTCCTCTCTGGCATGCCGTCCAGCCATGCGCGCCTCGTGCCTTTCTTTCAACATCCGCGCTTTCTTGGGATGATTCTGTAAAAACTGGCGCTTTCGTTCTTGCATCTTAGCCATTCGATCCGCGGCCTGAGGATGTGTCGTGAGAAACTGCTGAAACTTCTCGGGATTTTTCTGCTTGAACCGCTCCAGCCGCTGAGCCCGCTTGTCCATCAACTTCTCAAACGCTTCGGGATTTTTTTGCTTAAACCGCTCCAGCTGGGACTGAAATCCCTCCCGCCGGCCGCTCATAATTTGCTGATATTTTTCGGGATTTTTTTGCTTCATTTGTTCCAGCCATTTTTCACGAAGCTCTTTTCGATTGGCCATGACCTCCTGAAACTTCTGAGGATCTTTCTCTTTCAATTCCATCATTCGCTGGCGAAAGCCGCCGCGATGCTCCTCGACCCACTTTTGGAAGGCCTCGGGATTTTGCTCTTTCAGATTTTGAAGTTTTTCCAGTTTGGACGTAAAGCTCTCGGGATTATTAGCTGATTGCGCTTCCTCGGCATGCGCTTTATTTCCCAACGCAAACACAAACACCAACATAAGACCCAAAGCAAGAAACCAGATTTCTCGAATGTTTCTATTCATGACTTATCCCTCCCTTTTTCACTCCTTTAGACGCGACGCAAGTGAAAAGGTTTATTTTTTAATTCTTAGTCTTAATTTTAAATTCTCGGCAGGAAAGTGGTAAACCCAAAATCGCTCGTAGGCGTCGGGAAATTTGTTGGCAAGGTATTTGATCCCCAAAGCCCAGAAAATCCGGTGGAAGGTAATTTCCCGCTGGAGCACTTCACAGGGAATGCTGGCGATCAATTTATCGAACATAAAATAGGAGTAATAACGATTATGCTCGGGCTCGGAATAAGCCACGCGGGAGGAAAAATGCGGGACCTCGACAAAAAACTCACCGCCGGGTTTTAGAATCCGCCAAGCCTCGGCGAAAATGCCGTAAATATCGTTCAGATGTTCCAAAATATGTTTGGCATAAACGCGATCGACCGAGCTATCTTTGATAGGGTACGGCTTTTTGTCGAGATTAAAAATTACATTCGGATTATTTTTAATGTCGATATCGACGCCGTACGTTCCAGGAACTTTATTGTCGCAGCATCCAAAATCCAGAGTAATCATGTCGATCTCTCTCATTAATGATGCAGAAGATGATAGCCTGTATAACCCAAAGCCGAAAGAAACGCTGAAAAAGGAATGGTCAAAATCCACGCCCATATAATCGTGCCGGCAACGCCCCATCGGACCGCACTCATTCTCTGAAGCGAACCAATGCCCATGATGGCGCCCGTAATCGTGTGCGTCGTACTCACGGGAATTCCAAAAAAGGATGAAATAAAAAGCGTGATGGCAGCGCCGCTCTCGGCACAAAATCCGTCGACGGGTTTTAACTTGGCCACTTTCTGGCCCATCGTTTTCACAATACGCCAGCCGCCGAACATCGTTCCCATCGCGATCGTTAAGTAGCAGGCAATTACCACCCAAAACGGCACAAAAAACTTTTCACCAAGCAGACCCGCGCTGAAAAGAAGGCTCGCGATAATTCCCATTGTCTTCTGCGCGTCATTGCCGCCGTGTCCCAAACTGTAAAACGCCGCGGACACCAGCTGTCCTTTCCGGAAAATGTGATCCACCTGCCCAGGCGCGCATTTGCGGAATGACCAATAAACCACATAGCCGAATCCCAATCCCAGAATCATTCCCAAAATCGGCGAGACAAAAATAAATGTGACAGTTTTGATAATGCCTTTCCACACTAGCGCTTTCACACCAGCCTTCATCAACGCGGCACCGATCATGCCACCGATCAGCGCGTGCGACGAACTGGTGGGAAGTCCGAAATACCACGTAATAATGTTCCACCCGCATGCGCCGAAAAGCGTCCCGAAAATCACACCCTGATCCACGATGGTGATATCGATAATATTTTTCCCGATCGTGTTGGCGACGTGGAGTCCAAAAAAGAAAAACGCGACGAAGTTGAAAAACGCCGCCCAAAGAATGGCGAAACGAGGAGATAGCACCCGAGTGGAAACAATAGTGGCGATGGAATTTGCGGAATCGTGAAAGCCGTTCAAAAAATCGAACGTCGTAAGCAACGTCTTCACAAATATCCAGGACTGTTTCCGCGTCTTCATAAATTTCTTTCCATTTAATGATAGAAACGGTATCTTTCCCATTTTCAAAAAGTCCGGCAAGCACGGCATCGCGCATCGAATCGCCCACGTTCTCAAGCCGATTAACTTCCTGACAGGCGGCCATAATCTCTTTGGCATTTTTCATATTCCTGAGTCCCTTGACCGCTTTGGCTACCAGAAGAACAGATTGTTCAATCACTGCGCCAAACTCCAAAAGATTTTTGTCGACGCTGGATAGTTTGTACACTTTCAGACGATTGACGATGGTATAGATCATATCCACGATATCATCCAGCTCTTTGGCAAGCGAATGAATGTCTTCACGGTCAAACGGGGTAATGAATGTTTTATTTAACTGACTGATAATTTCATAAGCGCCCTCATCGCCAACATGCTCAAAATGTTTCATCTTAGAAAGGGATTCTTCATTGAAATTTCCCTTGGCAATAATTTCCTTAAAAAATTGAGCGGCCTCAACAACCGCAGCGGTTTGTTTGTCAAACAGATCGAAAAAATTCGCTTCTTTCGGAAGAAATTTGGAAAACATAACTACTCTCCTTAATTATGGGAATCGCTGAAATGCAACGAAGATGCGCTATTTTAGCGGGACTTGCCTGGTGCGTCTACCTGATTCTCTGGTTTCCGCGCAAATTATCTTTCAGAAATTCGAGGGTTTTGGACCAGGCGTCTTTGTAGGCTTCTTTGTCAAAATGCTTGTTACTCGGATTGGCGAACGCGTGATCGGCATCGTAAGAATAAATTTCATACCGGACACCGGCTTTCTCAAGCGCAGTCTTGAACGTATCCACCCATTTCGGCGTAATCCATCCATCACGCTTCGCAAAAATGCCAAGAAGCGGTCCACGCAAATGCTTGAGCTTGTCTGGATCACTAATCAACTCGCCGTAATAAATCACCGTGGCATCTACCAAATCTGGACGAGCCAGACTCGCCTTGAGCGCCCAACCGCCGCCGAAACACCATCCCATCATCGCGGTTTTTTGGGATTTCGCCGCCAAATATTCAAGCGCCGCCTCCAATTTGGACTGCGCCTCGTCCGGCTTGACCGCCTTCATCAATATTCCCGCTTCATCCGGATTGTCGGTCACCTGGCCGCCGTATAGATCAACCACAATTGCGTTGTATCCCAAAAGTGCGAACTGATCCGCGGTCGCCTTCATGTGATCATTCAATCCCCACCACTCGTGCACAAGAAGAACGGAAAAATGGCTGGGCGATTTCGCAAGCGCCTCATAAACCTGAAACGGAATTCCCGACTTGATCGTAAGAGTCACCATCTCCCCCTCAGTTTGAATGGGCATATCGGGATTGAAAGCTTCTGTTGATTTTTTCGCCATTTTTTCATGCGATTTTCTGGGCCGGAATTTTAGCGTTTATTTTCTATCCGTTTCACAAAACAATCCTGAAACTGACCCGAAAACGAAACACGCTTTCTTCCGTCGTCAGCACGCTGATTGTATTAATCATCATGCTTCCGATTACCAGCGTGTTTGTAAGTGCCATCGCTGTTGAGGGTGCACGCATCTACGACATCGCCAGCGAAAATTTTACGGTCGATAAAATCCGGGAAGTGGTCCATTACCTGAAAAATATCGAGCCGTTTAATTCCATCCTCAATCTGGTATCTCAGCATGACGAACTCCAGCAAAATTTGTCGGCTTATATTTTAGGCGTCGCCAAATCCATCGGCAATTACGTCACGAACATTCTGGCTCACGCCACCAAAAACATGCTGGGAATTGTGATTCAAATCATGCTCACTATTTTTCTTTTGTTTTTCTTCTTCCTCGACGGTGAGGTAATGCTGGATGCCATCAAAGAAGTTCTGCCGATGGAAAAAAAGCACAAAAACGCCATTTTCACAAAAGTATCCGAAACGCTTTCGGCGGTGATCCGCGGACAATTCGTCACCGCTTTTTGCCAGGCCACGCTGGCGGGAATTATGTTCTGGCTCTTGGGACTTCCCATTCCGCTATTCTTCGGATTCCTCACATTCATTTCGGCGATGATTCCCGTCACCGGCGCCGCAACCGTGTGGTTTCCGTTTGTCGTTTATTTATTTTCGATTAACGCCATGAGCAAAGCCATCGCTCTCTTGCTGGTGGGAACATTTGTGATCAGTCTGATCGACAACATTTTAAGACCATATTTGATTGGATCAAAAACCAAACTGCCCATCCTCCTCCTTTTTCTTGGAATTTTGGGGGGGCTTAAGGTTTATGGTTTGACGGGGATATTTTTGGGCCCGGTCATTCTTGCTCTAACCTTCGCCCTCATCAAGATTTACCAGGAAGAGTACATGTCCGTAAAAAACAAATAAACCTTTTCTCATCTCCCACGTCTAAATTAGTAACTGAATCTTTGCAAAATGGTTAAAAGCTTAAGAAAAAAGGAAAAACTGACGATTTGTTGGCAAACGAGCCAAGGAGGTATC
>JACROU010000026.1 GCA_016214265.1 Candidatus Omnitrophota bacterium | reverse complement strand
TCCCAGTTAGCCCGGCAGGCTGGCGGGAAATTGATCAACAGCATATCGTTTTCTGGTTTAGTCTTGTCCCAAGCCATCGCCCACCTCCTTCTTTTGATACGACTCGGCGACCTCATTGAGATCGTAAAGTTCAACCCCCTGTTCCCGTAACATCTGAATCCAGCAGACATCATGCACCGGCATCTCTTGTGCGTAATTCATCGCCTGCTCGGAGCAGGTAAAAACAATGGGTTTTCTTTTTGGCATACGCAGGATAATATCTCCCCTGGCCGACACATACGCCATATCATCAGGAATCTCCTTCTTGCATTTACAACAAACCAATTTATCCATCTTGGGCTCCTTCTGCTTGACTGGCGTGTTTAATAAATTTCTTCAACAAAACGTTCAAAGCCGGTTTACTAAAATCAGCGTCCTTAATACCGATATTCTTGACCCGGCTAATTTCGCCGCCGTCGTTAACTTTATATAAAATGACACCGTTTAAAAACTCGCCGTTCTCAAACTCAATGACTACTTTGCATGGAATCAACTTCTTCGCCATTTAAACTCCTCCTAAATCCCGTGGCTGTGCCAGTCAAACATACCTGCCTGCGCCACGCCTTGTGCGTCGTATAGTTTCACTTTGAAACCAGTGGTACTTTTATCCACAAACTTCGAGTAAATCCCGTTGCCGCTTCTTATCTCTATGTGAACACTCGGCTCCTCGTGATACGTTTTGATAAAAAATACTTCCTTGCCGTCAGCCGCTAAAACGACCGTATCATTACCGCTGTCGTCAACGTCCGGCAAATCGCCGAAATACTGAAACGTTGAGCAGGTAATCTCATCGCCCAAATTCTCCCGATTTAGCGTCAACTCGATCTGAAAATACCGGCAGTAATAATCCCCGGGCTGATAAGTTTCCCAATCCCGCCATGTGACGTTGTCCTCCGATGTCCGAATACGGAAACTCGTAGCCCGCAAAGTTTCCTGACCGGTAAACCGATACGTGAGGCTGTCGTTAAATTTCATAACGCCGTCGCTGTTAAATCTCTGCCCCAATGAGGTAGCGACAACAACGTCTATGCCGATATAAACACTCGCAACATACCCAAAATCCCTGACCGGCGTGGTATACGTTCCTGACATGACCCCATCCGTGATCACAATCGACTCGGCATTCTTCTCGACGTTAACCTTTGCGCCTTCCCACAGGGGTTGTTCCTGATACTCGGCGACCATATTCCTGAACGGAATTTCGGTAATCGTCACGACCGACTCTTTTGCGTTCATGGAATAATTGCCTGATGTATCTATCGCTTTAATCCAATAACTCTGACCAACGCCTTGCTTAACGTCCTTGGTCAGATAATGCGAACCCTGCTGAAGCGTGATAAACTCGCCGCTGTCCCAATTAAGACCACGCCTAATCTCATATCCCCACGCATCAACATCCGTAATCGGGGTCCAGCCGAAATAAAGCAAATCCCTGTTTCGGTTAACCAAAAACGATGAAACATCCGAAGGCGGCGCTGACTTACCAACGACCGTGATTTCACTCTCCGGGGCCGTGGCCAATGAACTTTCCTCATTCATAGAATCAAGCGATGTCACCTTGACCTTGTAAGTATGGCCATCAACGATATCGCCGATAATGCGAAACTGCGTGCCGGTGGTCTCGCCTCTTGCCCGCCAGCTCTGTCCGTTATCGTCGCTAATATAAATCTTCGCCTTGGCGTAGGACTTGACGTAATGATCCACATACGCCGGGCGGTCAAACCAAACATCAATTGCGTTTTCTATCGTGCCGTCTGTTTTCTTAACCAGTGACTCCGTCAAACTCAAGTTATTAACCGTTGGAATCTGACTTGATAATGAGGAATAATTATTCTGCGGCAGGATGATATCCGAATCGTCATATACCGCCTCGTTATATTCAAGCGCCGATATCTGAACCTCGTGTTTGCCTTCCCGCTGAACCGACACCACCCGAAAATCTTTCTTTACCTTGTTCGTTTCGCCGATAGCGTAAACATCAAACGCCTGCGGGTCGCCTGAGAACGCCTCGCACGTAATTTCTGTATGCGTCCCCACTGGCGAGGTGATAAACCGTTCCTCAATAATGTCATCAATAAACCGAACCTGAATTTTATAAGACTTTCCGTCCTCAATAACCATTGAGCGGTCTAATTTAATGAGCGTTGTTGAACTACTTTCCTGAACCCTGCCTGAGAAACCCCATTGAGGAACGTCGTGTGATATTGAAATAATATCTCCCGCCTGACACGCCACAGCGTCAATCCCCGCTCTGAATACAACTGAACGATTAATGTAGCGTGCGACTTTTAATGCGTACCGTGCCGCCCGAATAGCGTAACTCGCACCTGTGGTAAATAAGCGAAGCTGGCTCTTACGCATCGGCTCGCCTGAAGCCAGCGATTCCTCATCGATATAAGCGATCGTCTCCTGCCGATAGTTTTTCTCTTTATCGGTAAACTGAATCTCGATCACATTCGGCACTTCTTTCATGGTTTTCCAGCTCTGTGCGAATGAATCTTTGACGATATTGCCCATGCCGAATAACTGAGTGGGCATAGTGGGCTTATCAATTTTAAACGTCAACCCCCCGGCGCTATACACCGGCATGGCATTAAACGTGGCGCACAGCTGGATCAAAACATCGAGCGCTTTATTATTGCTGTCGATCACCACATCCATCCTGAACCGTTTCTCATAACCGCCCTCGCCGTTAGAAACCCGCTCCTCGCAATACTGCGACATCTCAAGAAGTGAAGCGTTATCTAAATTGTCGGTTAAAATAAATTCGCCCAAGCCGTATCTTTTATTCGTGACCAAATCACGCAGGCACCACACCGGATTCGCCGAATACTTCAAGACATAAGTTAAGCCGTCCCACGAAAGAATCGTGTCATCGGAAAAAAGACGGTAATTACTTCCGTCCCAGTAATAATCATCCCAGTCAACCGGTGTGCCAGCGTTACGCACGTCCGGAATTGAAACTTTCTTGCCTTCCACGATCGCCGTTATGTTCGGCATGGATCCGCTCAATTGGTCAGTCGCCAACAGCTTGAGCCCAAGCAAAGCGGTGTTGGGATAACACAAATCATCCGTTTTAATCTCGTCGATTTGAAACAGCGTGAGGTCGCCCTGCTTTAACGGCTGAAGCGAACCGTCCTCGCTGGTGCGGGTGACACGAATGTCGTATTGACCGGGTGCGAACCCGTCTTTTCTGAACACCCTGCGCACGCTCGTGCGTGACTGCACTGAAATTGTCGTCTCTCCAAGATCGATATAAACACTGTCGGAATGGAGTTTATACTCAACCCGGTAAGTCACGCTCCAACTCTGAATATCTCCCGAACTTGAACTCTGCTGATACAATCCGTTGTTGAGCCGCAGATGAATCTCAAACGCCTCGACATCAGAATCAATCATGGTGTAGATAGAAGGATTGTTTTGCGTGAGATTTGCGCTGATCGAGTAAATATTGTGCAGATCCTCAAAGTTTTCGATCATGCTCTGGTAATTCGTGCCAAACCGCTTGATAACCGAAACTCCGTCAAAGTTAGCTATCGGATTATCGTTTAACTCGATATCCTCTACTGACTTAATCTCTCCCTCACAAAGGGCGAGCAAAACATTAAGATAATGCTTATCCCCGTCCTCCCACAAAAACTGATTGATGATATTGCCGCCGACCCGATGCCTTCCGTAAACCACGGCGACTGGAACACCGACCTCTTGAATAGTCCGAATGCCGTCCCAGCCGTATGTTGGCGATCCTTCGTCCAGACCGTTCGCCGACCCCAAATTAAAATCCGGCATCCTCGGCTGGTTCATGTACTGATAAATGGAATACCCCATCGACAGCACAAAGAACGCAAACAAGAACGGATGCGCCACGGCCACCGCCCAGACAGCGGAAATAATCCACGACACGACAGCGATAATCGGAGCTTTTACCTCCGGAATAACGGTAATCTCGTCGCCGTCATCAAGCCGCACGGATAAATCATCAATACGTTTGCCGGTAACAATCACCCGCTTGTCTTGATAATCAAAACCCGCCGCATCAAGATAATCCCGCACGCACTTGCTTCGGGAATACTTAATTTTCCGGACTTCTGCGTCCTCGGTCTTAAACGGATTGGCTATGTTACGAATTATGACCATGCTCTTAACCTGTAAAATCCTTCTACTTTTTTAATCCATGAACCATCATCAAGCCGAGACACCATAACACCCTGACGGCAACAATGAATAAACCGCCTGTTGCCTAAAACTATGCCCGCATGATTCGCCACGCCCCTTGAATTCACAAACAAGATGCCGTCTAAAACCTGCGGCTCATTTACTTTTTCCCAATCATGGGAGTAGTTATCCTTGAAATAATCTTTGCCTTTAAGCCCCCAAATCTTGCTATATTCCAAATCCTCGATATCAAAAAGACGAACTCCCAAATCCGCATATGCCAGCTTAAGAAATCCCCAGCAGTCAAAACCGTCCATCGCCCGTCCTCTGTGCCGGTACGGAATGCCGAGATACTTCTCAACCATGAGTTTCTCTACATCACGTAAATTCGCCTTGACCCGTACCGCAGGTAATTCTCCAATTGTTTGCACCGCTGTTTCGTTTTGTTGCATGCGGTCTCTCCTCCCACATACCCACACTCCGCTGATTTAAATTTCCATGCGCAATAGTTGCGTGCGTACCGGCGTGCGGGTAAATCCACGCCCAACACGTCAAACTTGCCGGTTAAAGTAAACTCCACGTTCTTCTGATCAGCCGAATAATTGTCGATATAAAACACGTCGTCCATATGAGCGTCCGGGTCAGCCAGCTGATCCAGCCAAACCATGCGGATGACCACCCGCTTGCCCCGAAAGTCATACTGCTCAAGATAAAGCTCAATAAGCCTCGACACGTTGCCGAGGCGCACCTTGACCTGATCAATCTGCCCTTGATTGTTCTCGGAGACAAACTCATGCGTTATGGGAAACTTTGAATACAGCACGCCGTCATAGATAACATCCTGATCGAAGCCTGCCAGATGCAAGGTATTGACCCCGTCATACGCCTCAAGCGTATAAAGAAATAACGGAGCATTCTCCTGCTTGGCTTTCTCCTGCTTAAATGTTAAATCTACGTCTCTGGGCATTACTTCACCTCTATAACATCAAACTCAAAGTCATAAACCTCGTGCGCCTTCATGGTGAACTTAAAACTGTCCTCAACAAAGCGCACCGAATACTCAACCGAATCGTTCGGGTTCGTCCATGTAAACGCCATGAACGCCCCGTACTTACTTTTAAAGAAATCACGAACCCCCTGCATGTCGGCTTTCACCTTGTTATTAAATCTCAACCGCCATTTGCGAAGAGGTGCCGCCCATTTGCGCCTGCGCTGTTCCGCTCCGTTCTCAAACTCTGAGATAAGCGTTTTATATTCCAACGTTTCCTCAAAAACAAAATCCGGGGAATACGAAAAATCGCTCATGCGTAACTCCTAATAATCGACCGAATCTTGCCGTTGTTATAAATGTCGTCAGCGATAGCGTTGGATAACATCTTGCGGTTACGCCACACATCCTGAGCGTCCCACGCCTGAATAACCTGATTGACGTTAATCGTTATCCCCTCACCCCGAATAGACTCGCCGCTATTGAGCGCCCGAAGATTATCCGATCCGCCAACCCCTTGCATGCCCCTGCGGGAAAGAACGCCCTCACCGGTCTGGGCGATAATCGGCACCTCATCGGGAGCAAGCCCCGAATGCGCACGGATAAACGCCCGGTTGCGCTTCTCAATCGAACCGCCCTGATGAAACAAACTCGCCACAGGCACGCCGAATATCGTGCCGCCAGCTCCGGCCATCGCTGTAAATATCTTCATGAGTAACAACTTCGCCAAGATGTTTGAGATCATCTGTAAAACCGCCCTGCCAAAATCTGCGAACACTTCTTTGACACTGCGAAGCTCTCCGGTAAACGCCTTGAAGAAAAACTGCGAAAAAGCGTTCTGCATGTTATGCGCTGACTGCTTGGCGAACTCCTCCATCACGTTAAACTGCCTGCCCGCTTCCTCTGCGCTTTTTCCCACCTCTTTCGCCACGTTTTTCAATATCTCCCCAGTCTTATCCCCCGTGTCTTTAACCTTTGCGAAAACAAGGTCGTACTGCGTCATGGCTTCTTTTGCGCTATCCTCAGCCGCAAGATTAAACGCCTGCCGAGCTTCCTCAAGACCCTGTGTGAGGCCGTCGACATTAAACTGAATCGTTTTTGTATCTAATGACTGCGAGAACCGTTCAACCTCAGCGGCCGCCTGACGATATGTCTCACCGACACTACCGGGAAGTTTCCCCAAAAGATCGTAAAACTTAATCAGTGGCACCATGAGCGACTGAAAAAAATCTGTCCCAAAACTTAAAAGCCCGTTAAGAGCGTTGATAATCCCTTGAATGAACGCCTTCACCGCACCGGATCCGTATTCAAGAATCGTAAAGATACCGGCGACCAAATGATTGGCGAACCCCTGCAAGAACCCGAGCACCTGCCATAACATCTGCCCGGCTGATTCCATAAAGTCGTTCCATTTTGATTTAAGCATCTGCACTTTTTCGTAGCTGGTCATCATCTCAAGATTGACCGCCGCAAGATGCGCTTTGCTTCTCTCTAAAATGTGATTGGCAATCGCCTGCGCCATGTGGTACTTCTCGACTTGCTCGGTTGTCTTTCCCGTGGCACGAGCGTAAGACTCCACTGCGTCTTTAAGCGACAACTGCAAACCATATGACCTGCGTAAAGTCGTGACCAGCCCGCCGGTGACTGCGCTAGATATATTCTGAAATGCTTCTTCCGTAGTTGTCCCAAATATCCGTGCCTCAACCCGAGCCTGCCGCATGAGAGCGGTAATCTGCTCCATATTTAAACCCTGCGCCATAAGAGCCGATGCTTTATCCGCCACGTTGGAAAAATTGACGGTCTCCTGCGCCGCTTCCATCAACGCCTTTTTCATCTCCCGTGAGTTAATGCCGACACTCTCGGCCATGCGCTTGAAACTCTCATCGATCTGCTGGGCTTTCGCTCCCATTTCCATGAGATCCCACGCTTGGCGAAGCGCCAAAATACTCGCCGTGATAGCGGCGGTTATGGCGAGCCAATTCTGCTTCCATGAATTAGCGAACCTCTGCAGACTGCCACGCACGCCCTCAAGACGTTTCGTCGCCTCGTCACGCAGACGCAATATGATTGACAGCTCTTTATTCGTCATCGCTTAAATTGATTCCTTCTTTTTTCTCGTTCCAAGTCTATCGCTTGTAATTCTTTCTCTATGACCTCGAAGGCGTCCAGCATCTTCGCCGACTGATCAATCCAATTCCCGCCGTTGGGAAGATACCCTTGCTTATAAAACTGAAATGCCCTTAGAAAATTCGCCGACTGTCTTGTGACGATTTTGAAAGGGCATCCCCGGTACTGCTCACCGTATAATTCCCAGACTTCCTGTCCGGGCATTTCATACTCGCATTGAATCTTTCTCCCGCATAAACAATTGCGGCAGTTCATGGTGAGGTCGCCCAAATGAACCGCCACTATCAGTTTTTTTGTTCGCCCTCCGTAAGTTTCGACTCGTTCAAAATCACTTCCGCAAGCTCCTGCCTTAAATCATTCGGAAACATGGCGATAATCCTATCCGGCACAACGTTCCTCATCTTGCCTGCGTAATGAATCGTGTCGAATTTAAGCTCAACCGGCTTATTGGTCTGCGGATCCATAAAATTGTCCATACCTTTAAGCCCGAACTTAATCGCCGTGATCTGCCGCTTGTTCCAGTTAAGCCGCACCTTAGCTTTATCGTTGGGATTTGTTGAACTCATTTCGTATGTACTACTTTCATCATCAATCTCCGCCCTCAAAGACGGATCCAACAGCCCGATATGAAACACCGTTGGATTATTCTTGTCCGGGTCCAGCTTTGACACATGCTCTCGTGTTGAATTAATATCAATGCCTGTCAACATGGGATACCTCCTGTTTTATAAAAGTAATATCGCTAATTCGTCGTCACCGGGTTCCATTGAACCGGTCAAATCAAATGATGTCTGCGCCAGCTGAAGCCCATCACGGTCGCCGTCATCAATTTTGTTATAAATAATCCCTGGGGCGTAAAACCTGAATTTATTGCCTTCTGTTTCTCCGTACGCCAAATCAACAACCATCGGCGTGTTGCTGAACCACTTCGAGAAAAAGTCATGCGTCGCCACCGGAACCATCTCTGGATTAAACGATCCCTGCATGTCACGGCCAGTAATCATGAAAGAAAGTATTCCCTTAGCGTCGTCGATTTTGTCCTTTGAGGCGAGCGTATTGGAAACGTTAATCTCCATCTCACCGATATTAAGCGATACGCCGTCACAAGCCATCACGGCGTTCAAAAGCACCGGCGGCACGGTATTGTCAAAACTGACACCCGTAAACATCGGCACATCAGCCACACCAGCCTCAACTCCTTTGAAACTAAAATCCAGCGTCGCTGGTTCGCCGATCTTGAAATTGAACTTCACCGTTCCCCGACATCCTTTGAGAACCTTTCTGATGCCGTCCTCAAACAAACCCATAGTGAGCGAAACCACCGAACTGCTGACCGGCTTAATCTCAAAACCAGCGCTGGTCGGATCCACTGATGCCGTGGCCGTAGCCCCTGACGTTCCCCCTGTTATAACTTCGCCCGTCTCAAGCGTTCCGCTTAAAGCTATAAAGTAAAGCGTCGTTGTCCCGTTCACTGTCTTTAAAACCACCCTGCCGGTCGCACCTGAGGTTTCTCCGGTTATAGTTTCCCCATGCAGATAAGGCCCTGTAGTGATCGCCCCGATTGTTATCTTCTTCAAAGCGTTTGAGGCGAAGCCGCACGCTCTGATCAGCCGCAACCATTCCGGCTCAACGGTCACTAAACCTGAACCTTTAAGCTCAATACTGAAATCAATCCCCGCCGATCGTTTACCAGCGAGCTTGCCCATCTTCGTGAGCGAGGCCCGCACCGGGTCCCGCTGGTACATCTGCGGATCGTAACTCGCTTTAGGCGAGAAGTTAACCAGAATGCCTGCGTCCGCCGCCAAGAGGGTTTCCGCAGTACCCTCGACAGCCTCAATCTTCGCCGCAAGCTGGCGTTTTCTTATAAGCATTGACATCGCAATTCCTCCTTGTTAATTCTTTGCCGTGGGATCAGACCGCAAATGTCGGTATCGAATCCTTAACTCCATAATGATCCCGGCGTACGGTTGCGCCTCTGTTGTCTCAAACGGAGTTGTCCCTAAAACATCGGAATCGATTGCATCCCCGCCACGAGTGTGATCCAACAAAATCGCTTTCTTAATATCGCCTTGTAATCTATTCAAATACGTGTCGGTAGGCACAACGTCGTTTTCATCATTGATAAAAAACACATCCAAATACGCCGTCAACACGCATTCCTCAAACGGATGCGGCGAACTTGACTCATCCTCATCTCCCGGGCTGATAACTGCCATTGGCATATCCACCATGCGGTTGCCGTGCATTGACCACCGCTGAACTGTCTGCGGCGTGAAATTGAAGGTGTATCCATTAGCGGTCGTCACCCCCTCAATCGTGGTCTTTATGTTTTGCAGTATCCGCTCTCTTACTGTTTCCATTAAATTTTCCTTAATGCGTTGTCGATCGACTTATTCAAAATATCAATACGGTAATTCACCAGCCCGTCCCACGTGCGGTAAAACCCAAGCCGTGGTTTTATCCTTACCTGCCGCTTTAGAACGTAAAGCGGCAATATCTTCTGCGCCTTTTTTGTCACCCGTGCGAGAAACGTCTCGCCCTTCCACCGCATAGCTCTGATGTTTTTTAATTCTTTCGGGTGTTTATATCTGGCTCTAAGTTTTCCAGCGGGCGTAAACATCTCACTGCGTGCCGATAAAGGCACAGCCAGCCGCTTGCCGCCCGGGTCTTTTACCGTTCCTCCTGTCTCATGTAGCTTGGCAATCTTTGACTCGGTAAATATCTCAAAACCCATTCCCTCAATATCAGGTGTTACAAAAAATACACGTTTAAACGTGCCAAACAATCCATGCCCAGACGCACCCCGCACGCCCGGAGGCCCCTGAAGCTGTTGCTGTCTGAACCGCTTCAAAAACCCTTTACCGATACGATCCATACCGTCCGCAAGTTCAAATTTAAGAACCCGGGGAGCGATTTTAATCGCCTTCTCAAGCGCACGAGTATCAACTTCTGTCGTTAATTGCACCATGACTACCACCCCACCATGAGGTACCACATGCCCT
>JACROU010000025.1 GCA_016214265.1 Candidatus Omnitrophota bacterium | reverse complement strand
AGTTTATTCGGACGGCACGAATATCACGTCATTTCCGGTGGAATTTAAGTCGCCGGGTGAACAGGTCGGAAATTTTTCGTTCCGCGTTGAGCGTGAGGGGAAGCATCATCTGGAGTTTGTTATTTTGACGTCTGGGGAGCTTCAGGAAAAACAGTTTGAAAATAACCGGATGAGTGTCACATTTGAAGTGCCGGGTCCTGGCCGGGGTGTTGTGACGGCTCCTGTCAGTACAGTTTCAAAACCCGAGGCAGTTCCATTTCCGCCGACTGTGGCAGATTCGGTTAAAGAGGATGAAGGAGAAGATCGAGGCTTGAATCAAGAAGATGCGGCTGACTATTTGGAACAGCCGGAATTGGATTATGAGGAAAACGTGGTTCCGCCGGAACTGATGACAAAAGTTTTTTCATCCGGCAAACCACTGGTTGATGTATTTTTTTCTGGGAATGATGCTTTGAAACTCAAGAAATCAAATTTAAAAGACTCCCGCGCCATTTCCTGGGAACTTGTGGTCCAGAGTAACGGGACGGGGGAGGGTGAGATCGAAATTGTGGTCGCCGACGGTAATAAAAAAATTATCACTCAGCATGTTTGGCTGCGGGGCGGTGAGACGCTTCATATTCCTATGCAGGCTACGTTTGACCGGTCAGGACCGCACCGGCTTACCGCGATGATCAACACCCAAAACAACATCGTTGATCGCAATATGGAAAACAATATTCTTGAACAAACTATTCAGGTTGAATAAAGATCTTCTTCTGGTATTTTCCGCTTCCTTTCTCCGTTCTCTTGCTATTTCTTGCGCCAGTGTACTGCTGGGAATTTATCTTGCCGAACGCGGTCTCGGGCTTACTCAAATTGGATTCGTGATCGGCGCCGGATTATTTGGAGGTGCTGTGACCACTTTGCTTGCCGGAGTGTGGGGCGAAAAAACCGGCCGCAAAAATTTTCTGATTTTCTCAAGTCTTCTGATGGTTTTTGGCGGCTTGGCGCTGGTGTTGGCGCAAAATTTTCTGGTAATTTTAACCGCTTCTTTTGCCGGGCTGATGAACGGAATGGGGCGCGACCGCGGTCCGCAAAACGCCATTGACCAGGCGGTGATTGCTGACATCGGTTCGGATGCTGAACGCACAAAATCGTTTGTCTGGTATCAAATTATTTTGGATGCCGGAACTTCGATTGGTGCGCTCGCGGGTGTAATACCTTTTTTTATCCGAAAATGGACAGGGATGTCTCCACTGGAATCCTATCAATGGACATTTGCCGGCTACAGTTTTCTGATTGCACTCAATATTTTATTTTATTCCGCATTATCAAAAAATATTGAGGTGAGGCGCGAACATCGAAATGCAAAAATTTCGCAAGAATCGCGTTCCGTGATCGCAAAACTTGCGGCGCTATTCGGGCTCGACAGTTTTGGAGGGGGATTTTTGACCAGCGCTCTCATTTCGTACTGGTTTTTTACGCGGTTTGGGACAGGCGAGGAGTATTTGGGGCCGCTGTTTTTTATTGCACGCAGTTTGAACGTGCTGTCTTATGTGGCGTCTTTCTGGCTGTCACGGCAAATCGGACTTGTCCGCACGATGGTGTTTACGCATATTCCTTCGAGTTTGCTGATTATGACCGCCGCGTTTATGCCGAATTTTTGGATCGCCGCAATTTTTTTTCTGGCGCGCGAATCGTTATCGTCGATGGATATCCCAGCCCGGCAGTCATACATCATGGCGGTTGTTAAGCCCCGCGAGCGGACGTTTGCCGCTGTCCAAACATCCGATCTTTATTTGGTCGCTCTCTTAGAGCGCCCCGATCGCCGCGTCCATCTGTTGCAAAATGTCTTCTTGCGGAATCGCCGCATCAATTTCGCTCAAAAGCTCTTCATCGGTATAGTGCTTCAGTTGTATTGCCCCCGTTGGACACTTGCTGTTGCAGAGACCGTCTCCATTGCAGAGAACATGATTGATCGCTACCTTCTTTCCCTGTCTTTTCAAGCTTTTCCGTGCGATTTTAAACCCATCTTATTTAATCAGGTATACTTAGGTTAGGTATTCGAAGGGGGAAATGGATTGATAACCCCCATCCTTAATCCGTGTTCCACTCTAGCACTGATTCAGGATTACCTAATTGACATAGGGAGGTGTTCAATATGTACGCGAATCGTACCATAGCCGTTATCATGGTCGTTTTTCTCGCGTTGGCTTATATGCCGATTTCGGCACAGGCCGCAACATCAGACATGGGAATGGGAATGTCCAAGAAATTCCAGAGAGGTATTACCAATGCCTTGACGGGATTTTTGGAAGTTCCGGCCCAAACCGTCAAGGGAGCGAAAAAGGGAATCGATAAAATCGAATCCCCTCAAATTTCGCATCCCGCAGGAACCGTAATGGGTTTCTTTCGTGGTCTTCATCATGGCACCGGACGCACGCTTTCCGGAGTTTCGGATAGTGTGGGATTCTGGGCTGCGGACCACATGAATAATGAGGGGTATGGGATTCCACTCGACGCGGAATATTCGTGGGAAGAGGGAACTCAATTCCACATGCTGGAACCCAATCTCGGTGATGGTTTAGCTCCGATGGGGCACAAATTCGTTCGTGGTGCGGGAGACGCACTCTTCTCACCACTCGAATTTTTCGGTCATGTCGGAACCGGAATTAAAGACAAGAACCCTGGCGCAGGAATTCTTCAAGGAATGTATTTCAGTGCCAGCCGCTTGTACACCGGCGGATCGGATGCTGTTCTTTGCACCTTGCCGAATCCCAAAGATACGGTGGGCAATCAATTCGATTATGCCTATCCGTGGGGAGCTCTAAAAGGTGAAGAAAAAATGACGATGGAAGCAAAACCAGCGAATCCAGAACAATAAAAATGTTCTGAGATTAAGGAAGCATGGAAGCCCACGGACGGAAATCCATGCGAAGTGCCAGGGGCGCGTAACATAACGCCTCCCAAAGTAGGGGCACCACATACTCGCCATTGGGCGGGGTGACACGGTGCCCCTACTTTTTTTTAGGTGCCAGGTTCGAGAACCTGGCACCTAATTTATGAGCTGTGATAAAATCCGCATCACTATGTTTTCTGAACGAACCCACTGGAAGCTCGAAACTAACTTGCTTTCGAAAAAAATGGAATCGCTGAAAAAGGGCGGTGTCCGGATTTTGGATTTGACCGAATCTAATCCCACGCACGCTGGTATCCGATATCCGAAGGAAATTCTCCGCTCATTCAACCGGCGTGACAATCTTAATTATGAGCCGGATCCGAGAGGGCTGATTCGCGCCCGGAAAGCGGTGATGCGTTACTATGCCCGGAAAGGGATTTGCCTGAATCCGCCTCAGGTAATTTTGACGGCGAGCACGAGCGAAGGATATTCGCATATGTTCCGTCTTCTCGCCAACCCCGGTGATGAGGTGCTGGTGAGCGAGCCGAGCTATCCGCTGTTTAATTTTCTGGCTGGATTATGCGACGTTCATTTAAAAACGTATCCGCTTAGTTTTGAAACCAAATGGTGCATCGATTTCGACGAGATCGAAAAAAGAATTACGCCGAAAACCCGTTCGATCATGGTGGTGAATCCGAATAATCCGACGGGGAATTTTGTGTCGCGGGAAGAAATATCGCGGCTTGCCGAAATTGCGAAGCGAAAAAATATTGCCTTGATCGCTGACGAAGTTTTTTTGGATTATTCTATCGGCGCACCCGGACGATCTTTTGCAGGAAATCAACAATCGCTCACGTTCACGCTTTCAGGAATTTCAAAAATTCTAGGGCTTCCGCAAATGAAACTGGGATGGATTGTCGCGAGCGGACCCTCAAAACTGTGCGATCAGGCGCTCGCCCGGTTAGAGGTGATCGCGGACACATTTCTTTCAGTCTCAACGCCGGTTCAAAACGCACTGGAAACTTGGTTCGCACATCGGTCTGCCATTCAGCATCAGATCCTGAATCGGGTCCGCGCAAACTTGAAGTCCATTCAATTGCCGTCTTCCTGTCAACTGCTGGATGTCGAAGGCGGCTGGTACGCGGTGATTCGAATTCCTCGCACGCGAAGTGAAGAAGAATGGGTGATTCGGTTTCTTGAAAAAGATCATGTCTGGGTTCAGCCGGGATATTTTTTCGATTTTCCGAAAGAGGCTTACATCGTGGTGAGTCTTTTGACACCCGAGAGAATGTTTCAGCAAGGTATGAAGCGCATTGCTGAAAGGATTGAACATGAATAAACCAAAACCCGGGAAAGTTCGGGTTTATCTCGACACGCATCTCAGGCGCGGCAAAGAAGTGACGATTGTGGAGGGACTGCGCCATCACCCTCAAATGATTGAAGATATCGCCGCTGAGCTGAAGCGTGCGCTCGGAGCGGGCGGGACGGTGAGAGCCGGACGCATTGAAATTCAGGGTGACCATCGCGACAAAGTCTCGGAAAAGTTGACAGCGATGGGTTATAATGCGGAAATTTCGTAGGGGTGACTAGATGCCTGGTTCATGATCCTGGCATCTAATTTCTCTGGGGCGGGAATGACAAGGATTTTTTCTATGACGATCACCAAATCATCCGGATTTAAGGATTTAACCGTCGTTTCGTTCGAAAGCCGTCAGGCCGAGGCCATGGCGAAAATGATCGAAAATGAAGGCGCTCGCGCGATTTCTGCGCCGACGATGCAGGAAATTCCTCTGGAAAAAAATCCGGAAGTCTTCCGCTTTGCCGATCGCCTGCTGGCCGGGGAAGTAGACGTTGTTATTTTTATGACCGGTGTGGGCGCCCGGTATTTGATGCAGGTTCTCGAAACCCGTTTTTCGCAAAAAGAAATCGTCACGGCGCTCGCAAAAACGATGGTGGTCGCGCGCGGGCCTAAGTCTGTAAAAGTTTTAAAGGAATTTAAAATTCCCGTTACGATTTTAGTTCCAGAACCCAACACTTGGCGTGAAATTTTAGAAGAGCTGGATCAGAATGAGCGGAGTGTTTCGCTGAAAGGCAAAACTGTCGCAGTTCAGGAATATGGTACCCCGAATCAGGAACTTCTCGAGGGATTAAAATCCCGTGGAGCGAAAGTGATTCGCGTGCCGGTTTATCGCTGGGCGCTTCCGGATGATCTGGCTCCGCTCCAATCCGCGATTCAGGCCATTATCGATGGCAAAGTTCAAGTGGCGCTGTTTACAAATGCGATGCAGGTCGAGCATCTCCTGCAAGTTGCGGCCGAGCGTGGATTGGAATCGAAACTGCGTTCAGTCATGAAAAATATTTTCATCGCCTCCATTGGTCCGACCTGCTCGGAGGCTATAATCGAGAAAGGATTCCAGGTGAATCTCGAACCGCAGCATTCCACGATGGGGGCGCTGATCAAAGAAACAGCGGAGGGGATATCGAAACGCAAAAAAAATTCCGAATTCCGAATTCCGAATGTCGAAAAGCATGGTTCGACATTCGACATTCGACATTCGACATTCATGAAGGCTTGCCGCCGCGAACCGGTGGAGCGCACGCCGATTTGGCTGATGCGCCAAGCGGGACGCTACATGAAAGAATACCGGGATGTCCGCAATAAAGTTTCGTTTCTCGATTTGTGCAAAAACCCGGAGCTGGTTGCCGAAGTGACGGTGACGGCGCAGGAAAAGATTGCCGCCGATGCTGCTATTTTGTTTGCGGACATTCTCCTCATCGTTGAGCCGCTCGGGTTGGAACTCGGTTATGACAGCGGCGAAGGGCCGGTGATCAGCGGCGTGAAAACGGTTTCGGATCTAAAGCAGCTTCGTGAGATTGAACCGTTTGAGTCGCTCTCTTACGTGTTTGACGCGGTTCGCTGGGCGCGGCAGGCGCTCAAACCTGACATTCCGCTCATCGGTTTTTCCGGCGCTCCGTTCACGTTGGCTTCCTATATTATTGAAGGAGGCACGTCGCGCAATTTTGAGAAGACGAAGGCGCTCATGTACTCTGATCCGGAAACCTGGCGCATTCTGCTCGAGAAAATTTCGCGCGGACTGGTGAAATACATCAACGGACAAATCGAAGCCGGAGCTCAGGCGATTCAGATTTTTGACAGCTGGGTGGGGGCGCTGGGACCAGACAATTATCGTGATTTTGTCGCGGCTCATTCTCGTTCATTAATTGAAGGCATCAAAAAAGCACATCCCGAAACGCCCGTGATTCATTTCGGCACCGGAAATCCGGAATTGCTTGAGCCGATGACGAAAGCCGGCGGCGATGTGATCGGTGTCGATTTTCGCGTTGAGCTGGACGCGGCGTGGAAACGGATCGGCTATGATCGCGGCATTATGGGAAATCTGGATCCTCTCGTTCTGTACGCGGACCGAGCCGCGATCAAAAAATATGCGGAGAAGATTTTGCGTCAGGCGGCCGGGCGGCCGGGACACATTTTTAATTTAGGCCACGGCATTTTGCCCAAAACGCCGGTTGAAAATGTGCAGTATTTGGTGGAGATTGTGCATGACTTCAAAATTTGATGCGGTGCTGATGATTGGTTTTGGCGCTCCGACGACGGGTGAGGAAATCCGTCCGTTCCTCGTCAATGTGGCGCACGGACGTAACATTCCTGAGTCCCGTCTCGAAGAAGTTGCGCGTCACTATGAAGCCATCGGCGGATTTTCGCCGTACAACGAGCTTACATTTCGCCAAGTCGACGCGCTTCGGGCTCACGCCAAAAAATATGGATTCTGCCTTCCTTTTTATCTTGGGATGAGAAATTGGTCGCCTTATTTAAAAGACGAGCTTGTTCAAATGAAAAAAGACGGCGTGCGCCGCGCGATTGCTTTTGTGCTCGCACCGCTTCGGTCGTATTCGAGTTTCGATCAGTATGTTGAAAATGTAGAAATCGCGAAAACTGAGGCGCATTTCCCCGAGTTGGAAGTCACTTATGTGGATCAATGGAACGAGAATCCTCTTTTTATCGAAGCGGTGACGGACCGCGTGAATGAGATTCTCGGTAATCTCGATGAAAAAAATCCGGAAGAAACGCTGTTGGTTTTTACCGCGCATTCTATTCCCGTGACGATGGCCGATCAGTGTAAATATCATGATGACTTTGAAACGTCATGCCGGCTCGTGGCCGAGCGGCTCGAAAGGAAACGCTGGATCGCGGCTTATCAAAGCCGGAGCGGACGTCCGACAGATTTGTGGCTGGAGCCCGACGTGAATGAAGTGCTCCGGCACACCTACCAGCACGGCGTTCGCAACGTGGTGGTCGTCCCAATCGGATTTCTGTCGGATCACGCGGAAGTGTTGTATGACCTCGATCGCGAGGCCCGGCAAACCGCGGAATCGGCGGGGCTTCGCTTTTTTCGCGCCGAGACGGTGATGGATCATCCCAAATTTATCGAAATGATGTACGGCCTGATTGACGCGTGCGTCACCACCAAACAAATTCTATGAAACCCAAAGTGATTGTTGTCGGAGGAGGAATCTCGGGGCTGGCTGCGGCGCTTCGTCTGCATGAACGCGGAGCGGACGTTAAACTTATTGAAGCCAGCCATCATCTGGGCGGTGTTATCGCCACCTCGCAAAAAAATGGATTTTTGATGGAAGGCGGTCCCGATTCGTTTATTTCGATCAAGCCGTGGGGACTGGATTTGTGCCGCCGTCTTGGTTTGGAAAAAGAGTTGATCGGAACTGATCCTGATTTCCGGAAAAGTTTCGTGGTGCGAAAAGGGAAGCTGGTTGTGGTTCCCGAAGGTTTTTACATGATGGCGCCTGTGCGCGTCCTGCCGTTTCTAGGGTCGGAACTTTTCAGCTGGCCGGCAAAATTTCGGATGGCGATGGATTATTTTATGCCCGCGAAAAAAAATGGAGGCGATGAATCGGTAGCCAATTTTATCCGCCGCCGGTTCGGCGTGGAAGCGTTGGAACGGGTGGGGCAGGCGATGGTGGCCGGAGTTTATTCCGCGGATCCGGAAAAACTGAGTTTGAAATCGACGTTCCCTCAGTTTCTCGACATCGAGCAAAAATACGGCAGTGTGATCCGCGGACTCAGAAAAGCCGGATCCAAAAAAGCGAGTGGGCCCAGGTACAGTTTGTTTTTGACGCTCAAAAATGGAATGGGCTCTCTGGTGGACGCGATCGTGAAGCGCTTGCCGACGAATTCGATTGAATTGGATGCGCCGCTTCGGGAAATTTCAAAAAATCCTCAAACCGGAAAATGGAATGCGAGTTACGGACGTGGACATCAAGTGGAAGCCGATGCCGTGGTGCTGGCGCTCTCGTCGCCCAAAATCGCGGATTTTGTTCAGGGATTTGACGGCGATTTGGCGCGCGAGCTTCGTCAGATTTCCTACGCCTCCATCGCGACGATTAACTTTGGCTATCGACGAAGCGATATTTGTCATCCGCTGGATGGTTTCGGTTTCGTCGTTCCGACGAAAGAAAATTTATCGCTCATCGGATGCACATTTTCAAGCGTGAAGTTTTCGGGCCGCGCACCGGAAGGGCACGCGCTTCTTCGCGCCTTCGTCGACAGCGGAACGCGCCCCGAGGTCGTTCAAAAAGATTTGGAACAATTGCTTGGCATTACGGGTACGCCGGTCATGATTCAGGAAGCCGATTATCCGGCTTCGATGCCGCAATATCCGGTGGGCCATTTGGAATACGTGCAAAAAATCGAATCGATGGCCGCCAGGCATCCCGGGCTTTGTTTGGCCGGCAATGCTCTGCATGGCATAGGACTTCCGGATTGTGTTCATCAATCTGAGGAAATTGCTGAAAAGATAATGGTGTAGGGGCGCCCCTCGTATCAGGACCTGGAAGGTGCTAGGTTCATGAACCTGGCACCTAATACGCTTTGTGAAAGGAAAGCGATATAACATGTCACTTTATCCCGTTTCTTGCGAAAAAGAAAAACAGCTGCTCGAGCGGATGCGGAAATGGAATGTTCTCGAATCCGACATTCGCGAAACTTTTGTGCGTGCGCAAGGGCGCGGTGGGCAGAAGGTGAACAAAACCTCCAGCTGCGTGATGCTCGTGCATATTCCTACCGGGATTAGCGTTAAATGCCAAACCGAGCGATCCCAAGCGATGAACCGTTTTATCGCGCGCCGGCTGTTGCTTGCTAAAATTGAGGAACGCGAGTTGGGCCGGTTGAGTACCGAACGTCAGCGCAGAGAGAAAATCCGCAGGCAGAAAAAACGCCGATCCCGCCGCGGAAAAGAAAAAATGCTTAAAGAAAAGCACGAGCGTGGCGAAATAAAAGAAATGCGCCGTTTACCTAAACCGGATTCCGAATGAGCAAACGATATTTAGCAATAGGATTATTGCTGGCTGCGATTCTTACCGGAGTTATTTTTTATATCCGTTCACAAAAGCATGCCGATTTTTCCAAAGCGGATATTGCGAAAATCAAAGGCGATTTGGCCGCTCCGATTGAAATCATCGAATATAGTAATTTTGCGTGTGATCACTGCCGTGACGTCCGGAAATTTATTGCGCAATTATTTCAAAAATATCCCGGAAAAATAAAAATAGTGTTCCGTCATTTTCCTGCTTACGCCGAACAGTCTTCTCTTTGGGCGCATGTCGCTGCCGAATGCGCCGCGTCGAAAGGACTTTTTTGGCCGTATTACGATAAATTGTTTGATAATCAGAAGGAATGGCAAACCAGCCCTCAGCCGTTCGTGCATTTTATTAAATATGCGAAAGAATTGGGAATGAATCCCGACAAGTTTAGCGAATGCCTATCGAATGAATTGATGATCAAAAAGGTGAGGGAAGATGACCGGTCAGGACTTAGATTGGGTTTTCAGACGACGCCGTCTTTTATTATCGGAGGCGAGTTTTTTGTGGGACAGCGACAATTTGAGGCTCGGGCCGAAATGAAAATTGAATCGGAACTTCGGAAAAAATGAATCAAAACCGGAGTTTTTCAGACGATTTGTTCTGGTTCAGCTTAAGATTTTTTGTCGGAGCGCTTTTTGCATACGCGGGGTTTATGAAACTCATTGAACCCCGCGGTAATTTTGAGGTGGTGCTGGCCACGTATCCGCTGATTCCCGAAACGTTTCATTCCGTGATTGCCAGTGTGAT
This sequence comes from Candidatus Omnitrophota bacterium, assembly GCA_016214265.1. GTDB lineage: Bacteria > Omnitrophota > Omnitrophia > Omnitrophales > JACROU01 > JACROU01. The sequence continues at coordinate 7,684 of JACROU010000025.1, read as the reverse complement.
TCCCTGGTGTGAGTGGCTGTTGGGAATGTCGTTGATTGCCGGCTACGCACCGCGGATTTCCGCTTCATTCATCGCCGTATTTTTGGCCGGCTTTTTAGTGCTGATTGGAACCGGACCCTTGATTCACGGTAAAGCCTCTGAAGTCTGTGGCTGCTTTGGCAAGTCCGGCATCAAAATCAGCGTTCAAACCGAGTTTTTAATTGATCTGGCCGCTCTTATCCTCACCGCGGTTCTTTTGTCAGGAAAGCATTTCCCCTGGAGTTTAGATTGCTGGCTCAGAAAAAGGCAGGGTTGAAAAGAAGCACTGAATCTTTTATGATACCCATCTTTTGCGGACCCTCTGTGCTTGAATAATCAATCCGAATCCGCGTCGAATGTCTTAAATGTGTCATTGTCACAACGAATCAAAACGGAGAGGAAAAAAATGAAACTTAAGCATGTGTTTTTCGCATTTATCGGATTGATGTTATTAACTGCAGGCAACGCTTTTGCTGGTTCAACGATTACTGGAAAAATTGGTTTTGAAGGAACTGCGCCCGAACCGGAAAAAATTATGATGACCGCCGATCCCTATTGCGCAGGGCACCACAAAGACGGCGCCGTGTCTCAGTCTGTGATTGTCAACAGTAACAACACCCTCAAAAATGTATTTGTTTATGTGAAAGATGGTTTGGGTAATCAAGTTTTTACCGCTCCGAAAGAACCTGTTGTTTTCGATCAAAATACCTGCATGTATAACCCGCACATTTTTGGTGTTCAGGTCGGTCAGCCAATCGAGGTTTTAAACAGTGACACCACACTTCATAACGTTCACGCAATGGGCGAGAAGAACAAGGGTTTCAATCTTGGTATGCCGATCAAGGGGATGAAATTGAAGAAAACTTTTTCGGAACCCGAAGTCATGGTAAAAATCAAATGCGATGTTCATCCCTGGATGAGCGCTTATGTTGGTGTGTTGTCGCATCCTTTTTATGCAGTGAGTGGGGATGACGGGACATTCAAAATTGAAAATCTTCCGGCTGGAACTTACACCATCGAAACATGGCATGAAAAATACGGCACTCAGACTCAGCAAGTCACCGTTGCAGATGGTGAAAGCAAAGAGGCGAATTTTTCTTACAAAGCAGCTTAACTTAGCGGATAGAAGATCTCAAAAATCCGTCACGCTGTTTTATTTTCTATACGCTAAACGCTAAACGCTAAACGCTGAACGCTAATTATGATTGATTGCAGTGAGTTTAAGCGAAATATCCTTATCGAATTTGACAATGCCCCGTGGCTGATTGAACAAGTAACGGTACAATCTCCTTCCGCCCGGGGCGCTTCCACGCTCTACAAAACCCGGGTGCGTAATTTAAAAACAGGCCAGGTTCTCGACAAAACATTTCGAAGCGGGGATGTGGTTAATGAACCCAATTTTGAGAAACGGGCAGTGCAGTTTTTGTATCGAGACGGGTCTAGTTTTAATTTTATGGATTTGAAGGATTACAATCAGTTTTCTATTTCTGAAGAAAAACTGCAAGAGATTGCGGGCTATTTGTCGGACAAGCTCGAGGGCATTCAGTCGCTGATTTACAATGATGAGGTCATCGGCGTCGAGATTCCTCCGGCGGTGGATATTGAAGTGGAGGATTGTCCTCCGGCTGGAACTAGTAAATCTGCGACGCCGAGGCCGAAAGAGGCGCGTCTGAAAACCGGAAAAAATATTTTGGTGCCCGATTATATTTCCGCCGGAGAAATTGTCCGCGTGAATACACAGACGGGCGAATTTCTTCAACGGGTGAATAAAAAATGACGTCCAACAAAAATCTGACAAGCTGGGTTGATCAAATTGCCAGACTCACACGTCCTGCCCGCATTCACTGGTGTGATGGATCTGAGGAAGAGCGGGATCGCCTGACTCTCGAAATTTTACGCAGCGGCAATTTGGAAGAGTTGGATCAGCAGAAACTTCCCGGATGTTATTTGCGCCGTACGCCACAGCATGATGTGGCGCGTACCGAGCAGCTTACCTTTATTTGCACCTCAGAAAAAGGTGATGCGGGTCCCACCAATAATTGGATGAATCCTGGGGAAGCTTACCAAAAACTTTCGAAAATTTTCGAGAATTCGATGGCCGGTCGAACGATGTTCGTGATTCCATTTATTATGGGCCCGGCGGGTTCGCCATTTTCAAAGATCGGTGTGCAGATTACCGACAGCAATTATGTGGTGCTTAATATGCGCATCATGACGCGCATGGGAAAAATCGCGCTTGAGCAGCTGGGTAATTCTAATAATTTTACGCGCTGTCTTCACGGAAAAGCGGATTTGGATATCAACAACCGGTTCATCTGCCATTTCCCGGAAGACAATACCATCTGGAGTGTGGGATCGGCTTATGGCGGTAATGCCCTTCTCGGAAAAAAATGTTTATCGCTTCGTATCGGAAGTTATCTTGGCGGCAAAGAGGGCTGGCTGGCCGAGCATATGCTGATTATGGGTGTCGAAGATCCGCACGGAAAAGTGACCTACGTTGCGGCGGCGTTTCCGAGTGCGTGTGGAAAAACAAATCTGGCCATGCTGGTTCCTCCTGCGTCGCAAAAGGGTTACAAAGTTTGGACAATCGGCGATGATATTGCCTGGCTTCACGTGGGTGATGACGGTCGGCTTTGGGCCATTAATCCGGAGGCGGGATTTTTTGGCGTAGCCCCGGGGACGAGTTATAAGACCAATCCTAATGCGATGGCCACAATTCAGAAAAATACCATTTTTACGAACGTTCTTAAAACGTCTGAAAATACGGTCTGGTGGGAGGGGATGGATGGTGTGCCCCCAACTTCCGGTATCGATTGGAAAGGCCGTCCGTGGGCTCCGGGCGGAGAACCCGGAGCGCATCCCAACGCCCGGTTTACCGCGCCGGCAAAACAATGTCCGTCGATTTCTTCTGAATGGGAAAATCCCAAAGGCGTTCCTATTAGTGCGATTCTTTTCGGCGGCCGTCGCACCAAATTAAATCCTCTGGTTTATCAAACATTCAGTTGGAATGACGGGGTTTATACGGGGGCAACGATGTCGTCAGAAACGACCGCGGCTGCGATGGGGAAAGTAGGCGTTGTTCGCCGGGATCCGATGGCTATGATTCCATTCTGCGGTTATCACATGGGGGATTATTTCAAGAATTGGATCACGATGGGTAGCCGGGTAAAAAACCCTCCGAAAATTTTTCACGTGAACTGGTTCCGCACGGATCACGATGGGCGCTTTTTGTGGCCGGGATTTGGTGAAAATCTTCGGGTGCTGAAATGGATTATTGAGCGTTGCGAGGGCCGTGGTGAAGCGGTAGAATCTCCAATCGGTTTTCTTCCAAAGCTCATTGATACAACGGGACTGAATATAGCCCCTTCAATTTTGAATGAACTTTTCAAGGTGGATCGCGACGCCTGGTTGGCTGAGCTTGAAGATCAGCAGAATTTTCTTTCCGGATTTGGCGCGAAACTTCCGGCCGAAATTTGGCAGAAATATCACGCTCTTGTAAAAAAGTTTTCCTAACCGGCGCTAATCTAAATTTCCCCACTTATTTTGCCGCTCACTTTTCGAAAGGATGGTGTCATGTGATCACATGGATTGGGCTTTGCGCCGGTGAGATCTGGCGGTATTTGGATGAGCATGAAGGTAAATCCACATTAAAAAAAGTTGTTTCCGGAGTTCGCGCGCCCAAAGAAACTATTTATATGGCGCTAGGTTGGCTGGCTCGTGAAGGGCATATTGTTATTGCTAAACTAGAAGATAACTCTGTTGTTCAACTGAAAAAAAACGCATAACAGCATCAAGGAGGGTGTTATGGCCATTCAGAACGTTAAAAACACACCAAAATCCACCACAAAATCAACTCAGAAAACAGAAGTATCATATGAACAAATTGCGAAGCTCGCGCACGAGCTTTATCTTCAACGCGGCGGTTGCGATGGCCGGGATGTTGAAGATTGGCTTCAAGCCGAAAGAATTTTGAAAGCACGTCAGAAACAAAATTAGAAAACCGGAAACCGGTATTTCGAAAAATGTGACATGAAAGCGGGAAAGATGATAGACTAACCGCTTAGTTTATCGATCAAACATACATTTATTTTGTTGTGAGATGAACATGTCGCACGCGTTCAATACACTTGATCAAGTTACCGCTGTTCCCCCCAAAGATGATTCCCGCATTAGGCGCATCACGACTGAAATAAATCGGCATCACAAAAGGCCGGACGCTCTTATTGAAGTGCTCCACGTTGTCCAGGATCTTTACGGCTACATTCCTCTAAATCTCATGACATTTGTTTCTCGCGAAATGAAAGTTCCGCCCAGCCGTGTTTATGGCGTTGCCACTTTCTATCATTTCTTTTCACTTCGCCCCAAAGGTGAACATAATTGTATTATCTGTATGGGTACCGCTTGTTTTGTGAAGGGCGCCCGCAACGTGCTTGAAAAAATTGAAACGGATTTTCAGGTTCAACCCGGCGAAACAACCCAAGATGGAAAATTAGGGCTTCAGACCGCGCGTTGTTTTGGCTGCTGCGGCATGGCGCCTGTTGTGGTTTTGGATACCGACATTCTTGCCAAAGTGACGCCGGAAAATATCGTGGGGACACTTCAGGAGAAAATTGGAAATAATAAATGAACATCACTGAACTTAACCAAATCGCCGAGACAGTCCGTCAAAAAAAATCCGAGTTCAAAAAGTGTGTTTATGTGTGCACGGGGGCGGGCTGTATTTCTTCCGGAAGTCTGGAGACGCTCGATGCGATGAAAAAGGCGGTGAAAGAAAGTGGTCATGAAAAAGATGCTGATATCCGTCCAGCCGGGTGCATGGGGCCTTGTGTTCAGGGGCCGCTCGTCAAAATAATTCCCGAAGATAAGATGTATCAAAAAGTTGTGCCGGAGAATGTCAAAACTATTTTGGATAAAAGCCTGTTGGCTGACGAAGTGATTTCGTCACTGCTGCTTTTTTCGGAAAAAGGCGAGGGGGGTTTTTCCAAAGCAGCGGACAATCCGTATTATCGCAAGCAAAACAAAATCGTTTTGGAAAATTGCGGCAGCATCAATCCCGAAAGTATCGAAGACTATATTAGCATCGGCGGATACAGTGCGCTGTACAAGGTGCTTACTTCGATGTCGAGTGAAGATGTTATCAGCGAGATCAAAGAAAGTGGAATTCGTGGCCGCGGCGGCGCGGGATATCCCACTGCGATGAAATGGAAATTCGTTCACGACCACGCTAGCGCTGAAAAATACGTTATCTGTAACGGGGATGAGGGCGATCCCGGAGCTTTTATGGATCGAAGCGTGCTGGAAGGGGATCCACACCGGGTGATTGAGGGGCTGGCGATTGCCGGCTATGCAATGGGGGCGAAGCAGGGATATTTATACGTCCGCGCGGAATATCCGCTTGCGATCAAACGGTTTGATACGGCGATCAAGCAGGCGCGAAAACTCGGACTTTTGGGCGAGAAGATTTTCGAGACCGATTTCAGTTTTAACGTGGATATCCGTGTCGGAGCCGGAGCTTTTGTCTGCGGCGAAGAGACGGCGCTTATGGCTTCGATCGAAGGTAAGCGTGGCGTGCCCAGTCCGCGTCCGCCTTACCCTGCGGAGTCAGGGCTTTGGGGCAAGCCCACTGCGATTAATAATGTGGAGACGCTGGCGAATATTGCGCCGATTATTCAGCGCGGTGGCAAGTGGTTTTCGGCGATCGGATCCAGGAAAAGCACGGGAACGAAAGTTTTTGCGTTGACCGGCACGGTCAATCATACCGGATTGATTGAGGTGCCGATGGGCATGACGATGCGGGAAATTATTTTCGATATCGGCGGCGGTATTCCGGGCGGGAAAAAATTTAAGGCGGCGCAGACCGGCGGGCCTTCTGGGGGATGCATCCCGGAGCAATATTTAGACACTCCCGTCGATTACGATTCGCTTACCGGTTTGGGATCAATCATGGGTTCGGGCGGATTGATTGTGATGGATGAAACCTCGTGCATGGTCGACGTCGCGCGGTTTTTTATGGAATTTTGCATGGACGAATCCTGCGGTAAATGTGTTCCGTGCCGTGTGGGCACCAAGCACATGTATGATTTTCTGACCAGAATTTGCGAAGGTGAGGCCGCAATGTCGGATCTCGAACAATTAAAACAGCTGGCGCCTTTTGTCCGGGATACCAGTCTTTGCGGGCTCGGAGTCACAGCGCCGAATCCGCTGTTAAGTACGCTCCGGTATTTTCATGATGAATATATTGCTCACATTACTCAGAAACGCTGTCCGGCGGGTGTTTGCAAAATGACTTCGGGAGTCGGTCATGTCCACTAAATATTCTGTAACTATTGACGGCAAGACTGTTGAAGCCGGACCCAAGCAAACGATTCTTGATGTTTGCAAAACCGCCGGTGTCGATATTATGACGCTCTGTTATCTCGAGGGCGTCAGTAATGTGGGCGCCTGCCGCTTGTGCCTCGTTGAGGTGGAGGGCACTCAGAAATTACTTCCGGCATGTACGACCACGGTCGCGCCGAATCAAAAAATTCAAACGAACACGGATAAACTGAAGCAATATCGGAAAATGACGCTAGAACTTTTCTTTTCCGAGCGCAATCACATTTGTTCGGTCTGTGTTGCGAATAATAATTGCCAGTTGCAAAATCTGGCCCGTGAGGCCGGCGTCGATCATATCCGTTTCCCTTACATTTTTCCGGAGGCGCATACTGACGCATCCCACAAAGAATTTATGATGGATCACAATCGCTGTATTTTGTGCACGCGCTGTGTGCGGGTTTGCGATGAGGTGGAGGGGGCGCACACCTGGGATGTGATGGGCCGTGGTTATCAATCGCGGATTATTTCAGATTTCGATCAGCCGTGGGGTGATTCGTCAACCTGCACTTCTTGCGGGAAATGTGTCGAGGTGTGTCCCGTCGGCGCGCTTTGGCCGAAGGACGCGATGCTTGGGCATTTGAAGAAATCCCCTGAAATGGTTACGGAACTGGTTCACAAAAGGAAACATCGTTCATGAGCAAGAAAAAAGTAGCGACTATCTGGCTCGCGGGCTGCTCGGGATGCCATATGTCTCTGCTTGACATCGATGAAAGAATTTTCGATGTGGCGAAACTGGCCGATATCGTCAAAAGTCCGGTGGTGGACACCAAAGAATTTCCAGACTGCGATATCGCCTTGATTGAAGGAGCGATCGCGAGCGAGGAACATTTGGAAGATATTAAACATATTCGCGCGCACACCAAAATTCTTGTTTCGATGGGGGATTGCGCGGTGACGGGAAATGTTTCGGCGCTTAGAAATATGATTCCTTTGAATGATGTTTTGTTACGCGCTTACGTTGAAGCGCCGAGCAACGTGGATGGAAAAATTCCGGAGGCGGGAAAAGGAGTGTCGCGCCTGTTGCCGCGCGTCATGCCGCTTCATGAAGCCGTGAAAATTGATTTCTTTATCCCGGGTTGCCCGCCGTCCGCGGATCTCTTATTTTATTGTTTATTCGAATTGTTGAATGACCGCATTCCGGTTGTAGAAAAATTTAAACTTGGATAATTCCATGGAATCCAAAAAAATCACCATTAATCCGGTAACCCGTATCGAAGGCCACGCGAAAATCACCCTGCATCTTGATGAAAAGGGGAAGGTCAAAGACGCCCAATTTCACGTCAACGAATTC
>JACROU010000024.1:76206-82199 GCA_016214265.1 Candidatus Omnitrophota bacterium | reverse complement strand
GGCGAAGGTGCTGTAGAAACCCTTCGTGCTTCGCAAGCACAAATTCTTGTGACATTAAAGAAGTATAGAAAACAGACCACGGACGGAGTCCTTCAGGAAATAAGAAAGGAAGTGGACAAACTAGATAATAAAGGAGCGGAAATTGAGTATATCGCGGGAGAAAGTGAGTTTGCGTTTGCGGCGGGCGGTTCAAAACCCATTTCCATTGAGGTCAAGGGCTACGATTTAAAAATCCTTTCTGAGCTTACGGATCAGGTAGAGAAATTGCTGTCACAGATGGACGGCGTTTTTGGAATTTTGGATGACCTCGGTAAAAAAAGTCCTGAAACAAAAATCATTATTGATAAAAAAAAGGCGGCGCTTTATGGCATTTCAGCCCGCGATATTTCGCTAACGGCCAAAGCGGCTATTGAGGGATTGACTCCCACAAAGTTTAAGGAAGAAGGGCGTGAATATGACATTCGAATCAAACTGCGTGAGCAGGACAGGAATGATTTGCAGGCTCTTGGCAGCATGCTGGTTAAAAGCAATGTGATTGATGCCATGATTCCTTTGAAAGATGTGGCCGTGCTTGAGGTTGGTGAAGGGCCTAGTGAAATCCGGCACAAGGATCAGCAGAGAACCGTGTCTATTACCGCGGATATCACGAAGGGCGCTAATCGCCAGGAAATTCTAAAGGCGATTGATTATCGCCTCTCGGAAATGAAATTAAGTGAAGGCTATTCAGTATCACCAGCCGGAGAAGCTAAAGAAGTTGCGGAGTCGTTTCAAAAAATTATTTTCGCACTCATTTTGGCTATTACCCTTGTTTATATGATCATGGCAGCTCAGTTCGAATCGTTTATTCAGCCGTTCATTATTATGTTCACCGTGCCACTTTCGATATTCGGAGTGGCCGTACTCTTATTTCTGACAGGAAAAGCAGTTTCAGTGATTGTCCTTTTGGGCATCGTGATGTTGGGCGGTGTCGTTGTGAATAATGGTATTGTGCTTATTGAATTCATTAATGGATTAAGAGCGAAGGGAATGCCGCCTGTCGAAGCAGCCGTTAAAGCCTCGCTAATTCGTACGCGCCCCATTCTGATGTCGGCAGCCACCTCAGTTATCGGGCTTTTGCCTATGGGACTTGGGCTCGGAGAAGGAGCGGAGTTAAGAGCGCCGCTTGCTATCACCGTCATGGGTGGACAAACGTCATCAACGATATTTTCGTTGGTTGTTGTGCCAGCGCTGTACGTACTTGTGACACGATTGCTGGATAAATTCTTCGGAACTTATTATGAGGAGGATGAAGTGCCAGAAGAAAATCCGGTGACTAAAAAAGTTGAAATTGTCAAACCGGACGCCTAATTCCTGCCAGCCTTCCGGAATGACAAATGACGAAAAGTAGGTGATCTTTAGTGGGCTTACCCAATCTAGCAGTTCGTCGCCCAGTATTTACGGTAATTGTTTTCAGCGGCATTGTCATGCTGGGCATAATTTCACTCGTCAATCTGCAAGTAGAGCTGTATCAAAATATGTCCCGCGGTATCATCTCTATCACAACACGCGCCCGCGGTGGTCTCGCCCCCTTTGAAGTCGAAACTCTCATTACAAAACCTGTCGAAGAAGCGGTGGCAACAGTTTCAAAACTGAAAAATTTATTTTCTAACTCGCGAGAAGGTGAATCTAAGGTCACGCTTCAGTTTGAACCCGGAACAAATATGGATTTTGCCGCGCTTGAAGTGCGGGAAAAATTCTCAAAAGTTAAGAATAAACTCCCCGAAGAAATTGAGAAGCCCGTTATTGCAAATTTTAACGACTCGGACAGCCCCATTCTGATTTACTCGATCGTTTCTAATGAGAAAACTCCGGAAGAACTTCGCGAATATGTGGACCGTAACATTAAACCGAAATTAGCCCGGGTTAACGGAGTGGCCAGCGTTGAAGTTTATGGCGGCCGCGAGAGGAAAATTTTAATTGAGCTTGACCGGGACCGAATGTTTGCGCAGAACCTGTCTATCGAAAAGGTGATGGAAACCGTCGGCAGTTCGAATGTGAACTTGCTAGCGGGGGAACTTGCCGTTGGCACACTCGATCAATCCATTAGAACTATCGGCGGCTTTACGGATATCAAAGATATCGGAGAGATTGGGATTGGGACGACAAAAGAAGGCTCGATTGTTCCGTTGAAGGAGGTTGGAACCATCAAGGATTCATACTCGGAACCTAATGATTACGCGCGGCTAAATCAGCAGGATAATTGCTCAGTTCAAATCAAGAAGACAAGCACAGCCAACACTATCCAGGTTTCAAAATCAGTAAAAGCGTTGATTGATGCGCTTCGCTCAGAGCTTTCATCGGATATAAAAATATCAATTATTACCGATAGAGCCGAGACAATTTTACGGGCAATCGGTGAAGTGGAAGAGGCGATGCTGCTTGGCGTTATTTTGACTGTGATTACCATCTTTATTTTCCTCAAAAAAATACGCCTGGCTTTGGTTGTGATGCTTTCTATTCCGACGGCTGTTATTGCGACCTTTATTTTTATGGCTTCTCTTGGCATCAGTATCAATGTAATGACCCTGACCGGACTGGCTTTGGCAACGGGTATGTTGGTCGACAGTTCTATCGTCGTCATCGAAAACATTTTTAAAAAGCGGCAGGAGGGAATGCATCACATCGAAGCCGTTATTACTGGGGCCGCGGAAGTGTGGCTGCCACTCGCTGCTTCGTGCGCAACCACGATTATCGTGTTTTTGCCCATCATTTTTATCGATAAAGAAATTCAGCTCATGTATCAAGGCCTTGCGTTTACGATCAGCACGTCCCTCATTTCATCGTTATTCGTGGCCGTGATGTTGATTCCAATGCTTTTATCCCGAATGCGTTTTGAGTCCGGCAATGGAGAAGAAGAAATCAAAAAAATGGAGTCAAGTAAGTTTTTCACCGGATATCGCAAATTATTGAAACTTGCTTTTGACAACAAGGGAATCGTGTTATTAACGGTATTTCTGCTTTTTATCTATTCCGCTCAGCAGATCGCGAAAAAAGACATGGATCTTCCCAGTGCCTACGAAGAAAACGAATTTTCTGTGGTGGTATTTCCAATATCCGGAGCCGAGTTGGGCGCTAATGACCGCGTGGCAAAAATTCTCGAAAATATGTTACATCAATTTCCAGAGGTCAAGACGGCGAATACGGTTGTTCGTAAAGATGATCTTCGAATTTATATTCAGTTGGTCCCTAAAAATAAGCGCAAGCACGCTAAGGGTGAAATTATTCAGTATATTCGGGAAAAGGGTGGCGAAGAAGCAAAGGCGGTGCACGAAGATTATTCCGTCATCGTCGATGAGGGTGTATCCGGTGATGAAACAACGAAACTAGTGGTGGATATTTATGGTGTGGAAAATGACAAGCTCGAGAAACTCGCGCATGAATTTTCCGCTAAAATGGGGCAGATCCAGGGTCTAGGCAATATCGTTATGACGGATTTGAGAAAGCGACCCGAGTATAGTTTGGTTGTCGATCGAGGACGCGCTGCCATTTATGGACTTACCGTCAAGGATATCGCAGATTCTATTCATGCCCAGGTTCGCGGTATGCGGCCTACAAAATATCACGAGAAGGAAAAGGGTGAGGAAATTGAAACCATTACCCGCCTTCAGCCGATTTATCGAGAAAAGTTGGAAGATTTGCGGAATATTTTTATTACCAACAAGGAAGGTGATCAAATTCCTTTGTCGCAGGTCGCCAGTTTTTATCCGTCGACAGGGCCGTCCACAATCGATCGAAAAGATAAACATCGCTATGTCTTTGTGAAAGCGGATACATCCGGTGCGATAGAGACTGCGGCAAAGCGTGTCCGTGAAGCGGTGAAAGACGTTCAATTTCCAAAAGATTATTATTACCGCTTTGGCGGACGTTATCCTGAGCTGGTAAAAGGCCGGGGGCAATTATCTCAAGCTATGGGCGTGACGGTGTTATTGATTTATATGCTGCTGGCGTGTTTGTTCCAATCATTTGTGCAACCGCTTTTTATCATGGTAGCGGTTCCTCTTGCTTCGATAGGTGTGTGGGCAGGTCTGACCATCACGCATAAGCCGCTCAGTCAATCCGTTTTCATTGGAATGATTATGCTTTCAGGAACCGTGGTGAACAGTTCCATCATTCTGATTGACCGGATCAATATGCTGCGAGAGCACTATCCTGATATCCAAAAACTTCTGATGCGCGCGTGTCAGGATCGCTTGCGTCCGATTATGATGACAACAATCTCTACATTGCTCGGGTTTTTGCCCATGGCGATGAGTTTGGGACAATCGTCCGAATTGTGGTCGCCGCTGGCTATTACCGTCATGGGTGGTCTCATCAGTTCTACATTACTTACTCTATTTATTATCCCATGCATATTTTGTACTGTTCATGACTGCCAAATTTTCATCAAAAAACTGCGTACCGGCGAAATTCACCCCCTGCATATCGTGACCGACGCGGTAAATGGAATTAAACGTTTCATTGCCGCCGTCTTGCCCCACAAGAAGCCTCTTCCTGAGCCTCCTAATAGTAATTAGAACGTAAGTGCGGAATTTTTTAATTGGGAAATCGATCGGAATAGCAATCTGTTTTTTTATTTACGCACTATGCCTATTTTGCATCTCACGGCCAACCATTTGGCCATTTTCTCAAAATGAGTCTTCTTAAGTGATGGTCAAAAACCCAACAATTTGACAAATGGAAAGTTGTCAGGTAGTTTTACGTGTTGCAAATTTGTTTGCAATGCCCAACTCTAATGACCAAGACAAGTTTCTGCCCATTTTCCTATTCAGTAAAAGCCATCTCGTTACTAGCGATGTTGTGTTTTTGTAGTGCTTCAATTTTGTGGTCAGCGCCTGTTGGACATGAACCCGCCATTCGGTCAGAAACGAAGTCTCTTAGGGCGCAACTGATAATTCCAGAACAGGTAGGCGCTATTCAGGAAAACTTTCTCCCTCAAAACCAGGGAGAGCTTCCCACGATAATCCTGATTCAGGACGTTCATGCCAGCTATGAAGTGCAGAAAAACATTGCGAAGATTTTAGAGCACTTAAGCGCATGTGAACCACGGCTGGCTGTGGGAGTGGAGGGGGCCGTTTCTCCTCTTCGTCCGGACCTCTTCGAGTTTACTTCCAATCAGAAAACAAATTTTAAAATCGCAGACACCCTCGCGCAATGGGGTGAGCTTTCCGGCGCCGAGCTTTTTTCGTTAAAAACCGGCGGGAAAATCCCTGTTTTCGGGATCGAGGATGAAAGCACTTATCGTGAAAATGTGAGAACATTTCGTGCAGTGATGGCCGGTAAACGAAAAATTGACGCGGAGCTTGAAGAACTCAAAAACAGTCTCGAAATTGACAAATCGAAAATTTTCAAAAAAGATATCCGCAATTTCGACAAAGAGGTTTTGAACTTCAAATCTAAAAAAACAGATCCGGATCTTTTTTGCAGTCAAATTGCTGTCCGGGCAAAAAAACATTTAAATCTTGATCTGTCGGATCTGTTAAATCAAGCCAAGTGGCCCAATCTTGTTCGTTTGATGATATTAAAAAAAATGGAGATGGTTTCGCGTGAAAACGCTGTGCGTTCGATTTTGCGGTCTGAACTCGAAGGCCCCGCACTTTTTAGGGAAATAAATGCGCTGACGGATCGGATTTATTTCAGACTGGCTCAGACTCCTGAAGAAAAGGAGCTTGTTGAGCGGACGAAGCGTCTTGAATTAAGAAGGAAAATTGTTCACTTGGAAGCGACGCGGGATGAGGTTGTGAATTCCCGCGCCGAAAGTTTCGACCGCGCATTCTTTCTGTTCTATGACCAGGCTGTCATCCGGGAGCATTCCATGGTAGAGCGTCTTCTTGAGCATAAAGCTCCAATTCTCGTTCTTATAGCCGGCGGATTTCACACTGCGGGTTTAAAAAAAATGCTTAAGAATAGAGGTGTTCCCTTTCTCGTTGTCCGTCCCCGGATGACCAAGGTGGCGG
>JACROU010000024.1:0-76187 GCA_016214265.1 Candidatus Omnitrophota bacterium | reverse complement strand
GGGAAGCGAAAATTATATTCAGGCCATGATGGAGACCCGCCGTTCTACCGAAAACGTTTTTTCATCCCACCTTGCTGTGATTCGCGCGATCGTGGATCCGGAGATTTCTGAGCGCCTCGGAAAAAATACGCGCCGTCTGGCGGAAACGATTTTCCGGGCGGCTTTATCTGTTGAAAAAAATCCCGAAACTCTTGTCGAATTGAATCGTCTTGATGTTTTCAGGAGAAATTATATTCAGGTCCCGTTCCCGGTGAAGCATCGTGAGTTCCCGAATTTATTAATTCCCTCAGGCTTCAAGCAATTGACTTTCGGGCAACTCGAAGAGTTTACGAGCGAGGAGGTTCAGCGCGTTTTTTCTGAAGGTCAAAGCCTGGGACATTCGAATCAATCATCTGCCGCAAAAATTTTATTTTCGCTTACGCTGACCGGATTCTTTGGCTGTACTGGTGTTCCAGAACCAAGGGTGTCTGAATCCAGGCAAAAAAATCCGACAATTATTACTGTGGTTAATCATGCTCAGGATGAGCATTTTGTGAAAAACGAACTCACGAGAGTTCGAAATGATTTAAATGATATTCGTGAACGAAGGACTGACGCAATTGACCCGGTTCAAACCGGAAAAATAACGCTGGTTGCCGCGGTGCATTTGGGAGGAAAGGAAGTATTCGAGCGGGAAATCAAGCCGCATTTTGACACAACGTATGATGCGGCGCCTGTGACGAGCGCAACACGGAATGGGAAAAAGATTTTTATATTGGCGGAATATGTCCCGCGAGTGGAAGCTGTAATGGGTCGACCGGTTTCATTGGCAGAATTGGGAAGTCTTTTAGACTGTGGCGAATCGTCGATTGCCTACAGAGATTTTATTGAAAAGGCTCAGGTAAATCTTGATGAATTGGAAAAAGATCGGGGGGAACGCGGAGAAGATCATCCGGAGGTTGAGAATTTTCTTGATGCCTACCGCAAATGGAACAGGGATCGCAAAGTTCATATTCAATATGAAAAACTTTCCGACGGAGCCTATGCAGCTTCTGTCCGCACGCATTTGTTTGGAAATCTGGCAATTGCTAGTCTGATTCAAGAAAAAAGACTTGACCGCTTTCTGGATTTTTCACGCCTGTTTGCATTAAATTTTTCAAATTCTATGTTGAAACGTGATTTGGATTGGCAGGCCCGCATTCGAGAGGTCCATAAACTCGATCCGGAAGCAGACATGCTCTTTTTTGTTGGGGGCGCGCATGATCCAAAAATTATTTTGAAAGGAGTCGCAAATCAAGAAGCAATCGGATTCGAGGATCCGATTTTTGATTCTATTTCGGTTGTCCCGGGATTGGAGAAAAAGCTGCTGGAGGAGGGCCCGGATTCATTTTCTGATTCTAAAAATAATGAAAGCGTTTTGACGTTGCTTTTAGATTACTTTTTTGTGGGCCCCGCTATTAATGAGTTAAAAGGTGATTTTCGCTTGCGAAGTCGCGGGGAATATCTGCTGTTGCGGCAATTTGTTCTTGAAAATATCAAGAAAAGATACGGGGGCGTGGATGGCTATTTTCAGCAGTCTCTCGTCGACGGAAAATTCGCGTCTTTCCCAGACTTGCAATCTCAAGTTAAACATATCCGTGCCGTGGAAGGAAAAAGTCTTGGGTACCGGAAAATGTCCGATGGAATTTACGGGAAGTTGTTCGGCGGCGATGACCGGCTTGGCATCGTGATTTTCCCGGCTGATAACCTTTCGCCGGAACTTGCAGTGGGAATCCGCCGGGCGTTGATCAATCAACCGCGATTGATTGTCCGGGTGATCGATGACGGAACAAATTATAAATTGCTCGACCAGTTAAAAATAAACGTTGCGATGTTTTCCCGGCGTTTCGAGGTTGTGGCTGCCGCCGGGCAGGAGTCCGTATCGGCAACGATTCGTCGGGTGATTCAAGATCGTGACCTCCGTCTTTTTCATATCGCAAAATCATTGGATCCGTCGCTGTCGAATTTGCAGATCCTCAGCAGGATTTCAGTTTGGGCACCGCTATCAGAACTCAATTCTTTGAACGCCGGACACGTTTCTGCGATCACGGCCATTTTAAATGACAGGGATTTAATTCAAAAAAATCAGGAAGGGTTAAGCCGGCTCTATCAATTTGGCGTTGCCCGAAAACTTGCCGCCAACCAGGGAGTGCTCGACAGGGATCTTCGAGATGATCTGCATGAGCAACGGTCCGGTGAATTTGTCTTCCTTGATTTTGCCATATAGTCCCGCCGGCGCGACAATTACGAAAAAGGCATCGCCATCTTCGCGTAACTTTCCATCCTAATACACGTTCCGTGTTAATGTGCTAGATTTCAAATGTGAAAAATATCATAGCCTTACTCACGTGTTTTCTGTTCTGCTCCACGAATATGATTCGCGCAGAGCAAGTTACCCCATTAACACAGGCTGGTTCTGTTTCCGCTGCCATTCAGGCTTCATCATTCATTACACCTATATTTTTGGATTTGCCCCCCTTGGATTTACTGCCACAAGAAGGCAGTATCGATCATGTATTTATGCCCCAAAACGATGGCCAGGAATTTCCGATAGTCTATTTGATTCAGGATGCCCACGAAAATCTGGATGCCCAGGAAAATATTTATAAAATTCTGAAAAATTTGGTTGAAAAAGAAAATGTCAGACTGATTTGCTTTGAAGGCGGAAGCACAGAGTTGGACAAGAATTTTTATACTTTCTCGCAACAGCCCGTGCTGAATCGGCAAGTGCTCGACGAACTCTACAAGCAGGGGGATATTTGCGCGTTTGAAAAATTTGCTTTGGATACCCCGGACAATGCCCGCTTTCTTGGAATCGAAAATCAAAAAATATATTTCGACAATATTCACGCGATGCAGCAGGTTTACGCCAAAGAGGAGAACGTGCAGGATGTGATCGGACAAATCGACACCATTTTCAGCAGGCTCCGCGGGCGTTTATTTTCTCAGGAATTAAAAAAAATCGATGATGCAAAAAGAATGTTCAACAGTGAGCAGATAACTTTGCTGCGTTATGCCGGAGAATTATCGAAATGGGCAAAGCAGCTGGATGTTGCCGACCTTAACGATATTCAAAATCAGGATGCCTGGCCCGAGCTCGTCCGGCTGGTCAAACTTATTGAGATCGAGGAAGCCCTCGAGAAAAATAAAGCTGAAGTGGAAAAAGATCTTGAGTGGATCAAAGCCCAAACCGCGCAGTCCTCGGTTGGTTTTGTCTGGGATCTCGCTCAGCACGGAATAGTGAAGGGTCATATCCGCTGGTATTTTGAGCGAATGGCGGATGAGCTGTCCGCGCGGAAAATTCCTTTTAATCAGCACAAAGCGTTAATGGACTGGATCGGAGTTCAAATTCTGCAAGACGAGCTGGACGGTGTGATGTTGATGGATGAAGTGGCGCGAATGGGAAAGCGGCTTCTGGAAAAGTTGAATCCGAGTGAGCAGGTCAAAAATCTTTTGGAATTGGAACGCCGATGGGAAATTTCAAAAAGATTGATGAGGATGGCGATCAACCGGGAGGATTGGAATGAGCTTTCCAGAAATGCCGATTTTTTTGTCCCCGAACAACTTGTTGATCAGATATCCGATCTTTCGCGGGAGGTATTCGGAACGGAAGGAAGTTTTGATTCCGAAGAGATGAGAAATTTGGAATCCTGTTTCCAGAGCGCGTTGCGAAATTACAAGATCGTCGGGCAGAGGGATTCCGTTTTGTATGAAAATGCTTTGGCCCAGATTCAACAACCGGGTGTTTCCAAGGCGGTGATGGTTGTTGGGGGATTTCACACTTCTTATCTTGAGCCGCTCTTTCAAAAAAACAAAATCGGATATGTTGTGATTACGCCGGCTATTCAGGATTTGAATCATAAATTTAATTACCGCGCTCAAATTGATCCCGGGCTCGATCGGAAGCGGGAAAGTTCCGGTCTGAAAAATAAAAATACCCATCAACCCGTGACCGGCGCTTTGACCGGGCCGGAGGCGCGTCCCTTTCAGGAGGCCCTATTTTCAAAAGCCCGTCCGGTCTTAAAATCAGTTGAGGAAAAAGCAACAGCGCTCAGTTTAGGGCAAGCTCCTGAAACTCAGAAAATTCCTCAAGCCGCGCCTGTTTCTGCTCCAGGAGTGCCCGGAACCGCTTCGATTTTTCGGCAATTTACGAAAAGTTTATTTTCCGCGATGGCGTTGACCGCTCTTTTAGGTTTGACAGCTTGCGCCACTCAAGAAGGAATTCAGAAACCTCAAGCCGCGCCCGTGGTTGGCGGGCCAGCCGAGAAGAATAGTCCCATAATTGGAGTTCCGGTGCTGGGAGTGACCCCCGAATCTCAGATTACGGATCCGGCCGCGGTAGAATTGCTGCACCCCAAAATAATAAGTGAAACTCCCGCACCCCCTGTGCCGGGGAGGATCGAATTGGATATCAAAACCCCGCTGATTCCCGGAAAAACAAATTTTCCTGAACAAATATCTCCGGCCGTGACTTCCGGGAAAATAGCGCTCAATCCCGTCATAACCGCTGTCTCGGGTGTGACGAATTTAACGGAAAGTGTTTTGACTGTGAGGCGGGGAGACGAATCCTCCTGGATTATTTTGAATCTTGGCAGAGTGGCCGGCCCTGAAGGTTCAGTAATGCGAGACAGTCCGTTCTTCGCGTTTAATGCCGGGGTAGACAAAGACGTTATGGGCGATCCGACATTCAAAGTGGGCGAGCAAATGACGCTTTCTTCCTTTTATCTCGTGGGCGAGAAATCGGGCCGGGGGGGCGCCGAATTTTCCGATCCCAACCAACGCATTGTTGAGACAAGTCTTTTTTACCTAACCAATTATCTCGGATTTGCGAAGGCCTACGCGCTGGATTCAAAAGCGGATTGGATTGCCGCCGTCGGAGCAGGATCCTATTTGAATTTGAGAACGATCAGTCCCGCGGCGCCGGCGGAGATGACCGTGAGCGGCATGCTTCAAAGGTATTTAACCGATCAAACTTTACTGGAGATTTCCGTCGCGCAAGGTTTTGAGGTGAATACTTCTCCGTACTCCACGGGATCTATTCTTCAACTGGAAATCGTTCCCAGACAATTAAGCATTCGCGGCGCGTATCAATCAAAACTGATCGATAATTATTTGGAGCTTCGCCTGGAACCTTTCGCGGAGTATTGGCAGGAAAAAATAGTTGCCGGGCTTGAATCCAGAATTATTTTTGAGCAAACCGGTCTTTCGGCGACCGCCCGGTATTCGCGGGTTTTCAGCCGGCATCCTCTGGTTCAGGGCGGGGCTGAATTTGCGTTGGGGATCCATTATTCCGCCAATCCCGCCAACCCCATTTCTATTTATGGAGATGTGCGGTATTCCGAAAAGGATAATTTGGCTATTGTTTTCGGGCTGGAATTTCCGCTTGGCGGTCCGAGCCAGCATCGATTTATTCCGGAGCCGGGTGGATATTCGCCGGCCCCGTTATCCCGTCCGGTTCCGGTCAGTGTATTGCAACACGTGAAAGTAGACACGAGGGTGGATGATATTCCAAAAGCAGATGCGGCCCGTTATGCGGACTCCGCTTTCCAGAATCAGAAAAACAATTATGAGCGCCGTCTCCAAGACATGGTCAATAAGGAAAATTTGATACGAGATCAATGGTTAGAGTTTAACAGTCAATACCATAGCGGGCGGAAAACGCTTGAATATTCGGCTTACCTTGCTCAATTTAGAAACTACGAGAATCAGTCTAGAAGTGCTGAGGATGAAAGTAAACGACTGCAGAAGGAGTATTTAAATTTTCTTGAGCCGGTACAGTTTTCTTCTGAAAGGGGCAAGCTTTTACAAATCAAGCGTTTGATTCAAACAAATGAAAATAACCCGCAAGGATTTTTCAATGGACTCCGTGAAATAATTAAAAACACGGATGACCTTTCACTGTTGGCGACTTACATTGGCGGCAGATTATCTAAGTATCATTACGACGAATCATATCTTAGCAAAGTGCCGATAGCCCGGACGCCGTTTAACGCGGATATTGCTTCATGGGGTGAGATGCTTCCGTTGATGAGTGAGAGTCTGGTTGACGGAAAAAAGCGTCCGCGCATTCATTCCCGATCAGGCCCACAGCTGATGGCGCAAATGATCAATGCTGTGGGACTTTCTGGGGTCAGGGCGTATCCCGTCGGCGTCTCCGTGCCTGGCGAAAACAGCATTACCCCCAGCGCTCACGGTGTTGTTCTTACTAGAACTGCCGGCGGATTTATGATTACAGATTGGGGGCACGGAATTCAGACTGGGACCCAAGATATTCAGAAGGCTTTTGATATTTATCAGCGCGTGGAAGGTGTGCCCGGCTTAAGCCATGTCGTGGCGGATGATAAGGGGAAAATTTTATTTTATGTTCCGAGTGCCGAGGGAAAACAAATTGAAAAAGTCGGAACGGCTCTTCAGGGGAGAACGCTGGAGGAGGCCAATCGTGATTTAATGAGACGGGCCGCTGAGAACGCGCGCCGCGGAGTGTCCGGAAAATCTTTGGGCGCGGTTTTGCCGCCGCTCGAAATCACGCCGTTGGAAATGGAAGTATTCAAGGGAAATGTCAAAATCGACCGGCAAATGCTCTATGGCGGATACGGCAATTCGCTCGGAGCCGTTTTTGTGATCATGAGCGCAACGGCTCGAATCATCGGACTGGATTTGAAAAAATATTTTCCGGTTCTGTACAAAGCCATTTTTGATTATCAAATTAATCTGTTGACGAAAAAAGCCGGGACGCAGGTTCAGCAATTTCTGAAAGATCTGGCGCAGGAAAACGTATTCGCCGATTTCATGGGGTATCTTAATTCCAAGCAGCCTGCTCTTGTCGTGACGGGACCGGTTTCTCCGGAGGCCCTGCTGCTTCAGCTGGCAGGGAACACGACCTTGATTATTTACTACGAAGACCCGGCGTTCAAACAACAGTTGGACAAAACCGCGCAGGCCATGATCGGGAAAGGAAGTATCACGCCAGAGAAATTTGAAAAGAATGTCTACACGATCAATCTTGCGAAAGCCGGCTATTCGTCGGAACAGGATTTTCTCGAGAGTTTGCTTCAGGGGAAATCGATTTCGTTTGATCAGCGCCGCCGGAGCCTGAATTGGATGAAAAAGTCCATGAAGTTTAACGTGTCCAATCAAGTAACCTGGCTGGCCGACAATCAGGTGGTGTCGGATGTGTTGGCTGAGGTTCCAGTCCGTACGGAATTGCCGCTTGTCCGGCAGGATTTAAAATTGCCGTCGAAGGAAGATCAAACATATTTGGATATGCTCCGTATGGCGCTTGCCGTCAGATTATCGCAGGATCCCGAGGCTGAGAAGAAATCCGGATTTGTCCGCATGGAAAACAACCGGTTTGTCATCACGGAATATTTTCTTCAGGCGTTTCTGAACAGTATTTTCCTGAAACAGCGCTCAAAAAAGCTGATTTCCACCATGGCTTAGAAATTTTGACAAAAGATTTTCACGTGTTAGGGTTGAAGTACAGGGAACGTCAGGTTGCTCTGTTCGAGTTTTCTAGGCGGAAAGTGAGACAGAAGCAATGAAGACCAATGATTTGCGAGCCAGGATGGCGCTTATGAAATTTCCGGTGATACGGATTTTTTTTGCCTCGATTTTTAAAAACTTTTGTTCAGTTTTAACGGTTCTTGTCTTTGTGTTCACGCAAGTTTGTGTCATCCCTCTTTACGCTCAGGACGGAGGCGCCCCTCCGCCGCAACCTGCCCAGCAACAGTTAAGTCCGGATCAAGCGGCACAGCCGTCCGCATCCGGGCAAGTTATTTCGCCAGAAGAAGCCCAGCGTCGACAAGAAGCAGCGGCCAATGCGCCTGCGCAAGCCTATCAGGAACAAGTAGCTGGCTCGACTCAGGATTTTATGTCCGATAGTTCCTCTCTCAGCGCTCCTGAAGTAGAAGCTCAATTGCAAACTCAAGTGGGTGGCCTTGCAGAGCAAAAACTTGAGCAGCTCAAATCGATTGATACGACAACTGGGATTGGAAAAGTGATTCAATCTCAGGTGGGAGACGTCTTGCGAGTTGATGGCGCTGACCATCCTATTGTGATGGACGCCAGTGAGACAGATTATTATTTGACAGCGGTGAACGCGACAGATCCTGACAAACCGCTTAACTTATCCTTTTTGAACACAACAACCAATAATACCGCGACGCGCGAAAATCCGTACGCACATCCCACCGTCACCCAGCAGGTCAAGAATTTGCAGATCGCGGTGGACGCCAGTCTGCCGCCGGCCACGGATCCTATCCGTGTTTATCCCGGCAGTAAAGATATCGTGAAAGTTCCGGTAGGCGCTCAGATTATTGTGGAGCTCATGAGCGGCGGAAAAGAATGGATGTCAACAGAAGTTCATTGGGCGAGTGAGCCCGAAGTCCGCATGGTTCAAGCCGTGCAAACCGCCTCCGACGGTTTAAAAGCTATCGAGGATAAAATCGCGGATGGAACAACGCCGATGACGGCGGAAGATTATGATGCGGTCAGAAAACTAATCACCGATTTACAGACAAGTCTAGCGACTGAGTTTGGCAACATGAATCGGGCGGCTGGAACGGTCAGTGAAGAAGATGTGATGCTATTTAAAGCCTTTTACTCCAATCCGCCCGCCTATTTTAACAATCCGCAATACGACGGCCTGGCCGACCGAGCGCGCGCGCTTTTGATGTCCGGATATCTGAAGTGGGAGCGGGATAGACAAGCTCCCATCAATCAATTCAATACAGATTTAAGGCTGATGCACCAGAACCTTTTTGACGCGGCGGCGGCGGACCTAACCCCCCAGCTCAGCGATATTCAAAATCGCTTTGCCGGAAGGACAGAGCTTACGATGGAAGAGTATGAAGAGCTGACCGCATTTATTTCCACCATCAATGCCCGGTATCAGACGGCGGAGGACGACTACAGGTCACAGGCAGCGGTTTTGTCTCAAAATTTACAGGCCGCGCTGGATGCCATTGTATTAAGCCCTGGAGCCCAACAAGCCTATAACGATGCCTATTCGATTGCCCGAACCCGGGAAAGTTATCAAACGAGAATGGCTGAATACATCAACGAAATTGGCGCGCCCATCTACGGGATTAAAGATTTTGGCGGCATTATGATTGAAAAAGCCATGACGCGCTCTCCTCAATTCGGCGATGCAAGAGTCATGACAAACTGGGCGATGGTCGGGGATATCGAAAGCTTGATAGCCGGAAAAAATGTGACGACAGTTATCGGCGGCAATAAAGTCGCCGTGAACCCCTCAAAACTGATGGGTATGCTCAATGGAGAGCTGAAGAATTTTCGTTCTTTGAGCAATGTGCCTGGCATTACCCGCGAAGACATTGCGAGTTTGGGCACGCCGCTTGTTTACGATGCCCAGACAGGTCGGAAGCTCGTGTTTCATTTGATCGAGCGTTACGGCGATGCCGTCATCCGCGACGGAGCCGTGGATCTGATAGCATTTAGCATGAAACTTGAGGGGGAAGAACGAGTGGCGGTTGTCACGAAAACGCCTATTTATGATGCCGTCGGCAATTTAAGTCACTACGAGACTGCCACGTTGGACTCTGCGGGGCGCATTGCCCAGAAAGATTATTCCTCACCGGACGGGAAGATTTATATGACGCAAACCTACACGTGGGGAAAAGATGCTTTGGGAAATGATTTGGTTGAGGGACAAACGGTTCGCACATTTAGTTATACCGACGGTGTCAGACAAGAGCCGCCCGGCGTTACGACTATGACGGCGGGACCGGACGGAAAATTTCAAACAGCGGATGATGTGTTGACGTATACGCAGTTCGTGAGCGATGGCCGGACTACCGAACTCTTTTACACCGGCGAAAGGGACGCAAGCGGATATTCACTTTTAATATCAAAGCAAATCGTGCGCGATGCGAAGACGGGGAAGGTGGTCATGGCAACGGATTACACAAAACCGCTTCCTCCAGTGAATGAATTTATCAAAGGACTGGGAAGTATGAATGCCGAGGACGTGGCGGGAGTGCTGAATCAAGGTCTGAATTCACCTTCCCGAAACATTCTCTCTCCTCTAACTGACCTGCAAATAGGTTATGGGAACAATCTCGAGATGATTTTTAACGCTATTTTGTCGACGCGCTCAGACGGGGCTGAGATATTAAAAACGTTATCCCTTCTGCGAACGGATGTTTGGCCGCCGGAAACGCTTTCAAACATCAGCGCTCAAACTGGAGATCAATTGGAATTTCTGGGCTGGAATGACCCGAAATCTTTTTCGGCATTTGGGCCATATGGGAAACAATGGCTGATGGACGAGCAGAAAGCGAGTTTTGGTCCTCAAACCTATAGTTCAACCATCGTTTATTATTTCAGCGCGCCGAAAGATATCAAGGGGACTTCGACACCCATCGATCTTACTTTTTCGGAAGATATAACCAGAACTTATACCGATGGAACATCATCGAAAGATAGCGCATTGCATCAGTTTCAGATCATCATCGATGATCAAATTCCGCTTTCTGATAAACCGATTGTGATAACGCCTCAGACGGGATCACCGGTTCACATTGCCCCCGGAGCGAAATTGGTCATTCAATTGTCGACTAAAACAACGTATGACTATGACGTGCGCAGTGAATTGCGCATGTTGGTTAAGCTCTCTCCGGGAGGAGTTATACCCCCGCAGGGGAAAAGTGTGACCGTTTCCAGTTCTGCATTTACCTGGGCCTCGCCAAAACAAATCGCGACGCCAGAACCTGCACTAGTATCAACGACGGTGGCCCCCGTTTCGGCAGGATTTGTCTATCCAAGCGGCGGTCAATTCCCGGTGAAGTTTGAGTCGGCGGCGGCACGGGATCAATACATGTCCGATCTTGCCGGATACATCAAAAAAATTTACGGCTCACAGGGGCCGACAGGATCCGCATTCGATCAGGCAGTGACCGACAAATTTATGGGGAATCTGAATGAGATGGTGAAGCGTGGCCTCGTGACGCAAGCAGAGGCGGATCAAATCGTGGTGGCGCAGGGATTTGTCAAGCAGGTTAGTACGCCCCCCGCCGCGCCCGCGCCAGTGGCAGCCCCTGAACCCGGAGCTAGGCCTGCAGTAATTAATTCTATACCGATGAGCTATCAACCCGCATTGTTGAATCAAAGGATTTCGGAGTTATTGAGTTTGCCAGCAGGATCTAGCGTGAATATCACGGGAACATTTATGACTAGCACGATGACAAATGACCCGAAAACGGGGGAAGGTATTTACGGCAACACGTATGAGGTTACGAAGTCAGATGGGAGCAAGATGTATGTAGACAGTGTAGAAAAACGTTTAAATGGAGGAGTTACCTCGATCACTGTCAGTTTGAACACGACGATGACGTCGGATTCTTTCAGAACGGCGCCCCCGCAAGAGAGCGTGACGCGAGAACCTGAGCCCGCTGTTGTAAATCCGAATCAGATTGCGCCACCGGCTGAACCTCCGGTCGCTGTCCCAACGCCTGAGCCAGCCGTTGTCGTAAATCCCGACCAAGTCGCGCAGGCTAAACGCGCGCTTTTCGAAACGCGTTTTGCCGATAAGGCAGAAGTTTCTCTCGCGGAGTTTCAGGAGGTTTTGGATTTCCTGGATACGCTGGATACGGACAGTTCCGCCGCGCAGAAAGATGTTAGCGAAGCGCTGAGCAATTTGCTGGCCCGGAAAGTGGTGGTGATGGACATTGCCGGAACCGAAGTGAAAGTGTATCCGACGGGTTTGATCAGTATTCTTACTGAAGCGCAGAAAAATTTACCGGCCGGAGAGGACTGGCCCGCGGGTATTACGGATGCCGATCTTGCGGCGTCCGGAGCGGATGATCAGTTTTTGGAAAGCGATTTGCGGCTTGTGGTTTATATGGTGTCTCATTACGGCCAGGCATTTTTGAAGGACGGTGCGATTGACGAGGCCGCGTTTGGCCAGTGGGTGCGCGGAGAAAATCCGGAGCAAACTTCGGTTGTTGTTCCGCCAACGGGAGAATTGCCAACGCCCACTCCAACTACGACACCAACAGCAGTAGGAGTCGAACCTGCGCCGATTACAACGACAATCAATCAGACTGTCGCCACGACAACAACAGTGCCGCCTGCTACAACCACGACGGCGATTGACGAGAAATATTCCGCTCAGTTAAAGAGTTTCCAGACTCAATTTGCCAATCAAAGCGAAATTTCGCTTGAAGACTACAATAATATTGAAAATATTATTTCTTCCATTCGCGCTGATTATAAAGCGGAAAACAAAAGTTACACGGACGCCGCCGGTATTGAAAAAGAAGTGGAGGCGCTTTTGTCCTCCAAAAATGTTGCGCTTGTTTTAGAAGACGGCTCGAAACTTCATGTCAGTCCATCCGATGTTGTCGAAGTGATTAACCGGACACGGCGTGATATCGGCATTGAATTTGGAACCGAGGGACAACAATTATCAGAAGTGCCGGGTGTCACCGCCGAAGATCAAAAAAATATCGGCCCTGGTGAAGCAGACCGAAATCTTCCGACGGATCGTCAAGAACGCCGGCTCGCGCTTAATCTGATTCAACGATTGGGCAAATCGGTCGCCAACGATGCCGGATACGTGGATCGATTCGCGCTGCGAAAAGAATTGCTCGGCGGCAAACCGTTTGAGAGTGTTGACATTAAAGACGACGCCGGCGGCAATATCAAAGTGATGGTGACGCCAAATTTCCGGGGAAAAGAGATTTCCATTTCGCTGGGACAGGAGCCGCCTCCGCTGATCACGATGGATGCCGGCAACAAAAATATTCAAATCGGAGCCAGCATTTTTGATATCACGAACCGCGATGATGTGGTGAAAGCGCTTCAGGCGATTACTGACAATATCAACGCGATGCCGCTGGACCGGTCGTCCGCCCAAGGTCCTTGGCGGGATGTGATTGGAAAAGTTCAGGAGTTCGTTCGCGTTAATTCTCCGGCAACGGAAAAGGCCCAGGAGGTTGTCTCTGCTTTTCGTTCTGCGATGAGTGCGGGATCATCTAGCAGTATTCCAGCGGATAGGCCCAGCTCTTTCTGGATGGGAAACAAAAGTGGGGAAGAGCAAAAGCTATCTTCGTCGGCTTCAAGCAGGCCTGCCCGGCTTTCCCTTTTTGAATTGTGGCAGCGGCAAATGAAAACTAAGAACAGGGCCCAACAGCATATTTCGGGGTTTGATGAATGATATTCTAATCCTTTGCGGAACCGGTTACGATGAAACGGTAGTGTTCTTCGGTGCTGTCAAACTAACTTATATATATGTATAAATTAGTAAAATCCGGTTTTTTGACAGACTGTAAGTCACCTGTTACATTTAAGTTAGAGTCAGATATAAGTATGAATCCCTGCTCTGGGGGTTAGCTAGGCAAAGCGGAAGGACCTAAAGAGCAATGGGAAAGCATATCGAAATATCGATCAATAATTTCCTCAGTAGTTCAACAGTCAGACTATATCTGAAAAAGATTATAGCCGCGGGGACTGCGTTTACTTTTCTTTTTACCCAAGTCAATATACTTTCGGCCTATTCGTTGCCGGTTACAGCGCCGCTTTATTCCGCCAATCACTTTGATCCGAATATCCGCTATCAGCAAGGTCCGCAGCCACAGCCGGGACAAGGTCAGCAGGGTCAACCATCCGCCAGCGGACAAGTACAAGCCCCGGGTGAAGTCCAACAGGCGGCAATAACAGCAAAGCAGGCAGAAAAGAAAAAAGAGCTCGAGAAACGAGCCGGGCAGTTAAAAAAGCCGATGGACGAAAAGAATTTCGTCACGCCCAATGCGGGTGAGTTTATGTTTGAGGAATCGCCTCTCAGTTCCACTGAGCCGGAAACGGTGACTCCTGAAAACGCTCGAGTGATGGAAACGAAAGAAGAAAAATTGACGGGAGAGCAGAAAGAAAAGCTCCGGGAAATTAAAAAGAAAGAAACTGCGGAGAAAAAAGAATTAAAAGTAAAAGAGCTGAAACAGAAAGAAAAAGAGTCAAAGATCAAGGAGCATCCCGCTATTACGCCTGAAAAATTAGCCGCGATTGCGGTGAAAGCCGCGAAAAAGGCTGCGACTCCGGCAGCCGCATCAGGAATCACCGGTTTGTCCGAGAGCGTTACTTCAACGATTGTGAGCGTGGTTGTTGCTCCCGCGCCGGCACCTGCTCCGGAAGTGGCGCCGGTAACGGCTCCCGCGCCTGAAGTTACCGTCACCCCGCAAGAGCAAATCGCTGAACAGCCGAAGGAAATAATTTTAGAAACTCCGAAAGAGCAGCAGTTACCCGAAGGCCGGGAATTGACAGTCTATTCCATTCCGGATGCGTTAAACCTGGCGGGATTTGATGCTGGCACCGCGGCCGGAGCCGTTATCGATGTGGACTCAATCAATCCGGATTCCCTGAAACTTCTCAATCAGCAATCGTTTGAAACCGGTATCGGCGTCCTGAACGGACAAGTCGTTTTCTACTCGAGTGGAGAACACGAAGCCATCAGCGCGGATCCCGCCGTGATTGAATTGATGAATCAATTTTCGTTCCACGCGCATACGCATATTGAAGACAAGCCGCCCAGCCTCGAGGATTTTCAAAACGCCATGGCGGATCAAGTTTATTACGCCGTCACACCCACGACAGTCTACGAATATAACTCGAAGGGAATTATCGCTCAGATGGATCCGGCCGCCTTCATTAGTAAGCTGAAAGCGGCGGTGGAGGCGGAGCGTCAAGCACCTACATATAATGAAGCGACAGCCCGCCAGGCGTTGAATAATTTTGTCACGAAAGTCGATGCGGAAAATGCGATGTATGCCAGTCTGCAAAGAATCCTGGCGAGTGAAACAAGTGCCATGGCTCAGGCGTACAGTACGGAATTGCAGGGCGCTTTGGATTTACTGACGGACACAGACTCTGCCAATAATCCCGCTGAAATAGTGCTGAACGATATCAGTACCCGGATGACGGCCTCACTTGCCGCCCAGCCACCCGAGATGACTCAAACGGAATTCGATTCTCTGGCCGCATCCATCGTATCGATGAGGGAGACGTATTTCCCGAAAACCGCGCAATCGGTGACGGACACAATTACGGGGTATGTGACGACAAGATTACCAAACGGGGAAATCAATGTGACTGATCCGGCGAATGGAAACCGGTTGCTGCTAAAAGAAGTTTCCGCGACAGATCCGGTAACGGGCACGGCAGTGAAAGTAACCACCAATATTAGCTACAGCGCGAATAATCGGGCTGTTGTGTCAGTGGCCAGCGACAGTCCGAATATCGTCTCGAGCAAAACCACCGTAGACTTGGGCGCTGATGGCGTTGCACTGACGGCAGATGATGTACTGGTGAATACGATTACGGAAACACTCGATGCGGGCGGAAACGTCATAACGCAAACGATAACCGGTGTCGATGGCTCGAAGCAGATTTTTAATGCGGATGGGAAAATTATGAATGAAACCGTCCTGGAAAACGGGGTTCTATTTGAAAAGGAATATGACTATTTTGTATCAGGGAAAATATCAAAAATAACCAAACGTGATCCTTCCGGTTTTGCCCAAATATTTTCCTACGACGAAACAACCGGCAATCTTGTTGAAAGTTTTATTCCCGCGCAGCTGGGTGAAGTCGCAGGGGGAACAACGACGAAATATGCTCCAAATGGGGAAGTGCTGCTTCAAACAGAAGTAGACGGTACTCAAATCGAGTTTTATACGGAAGGGCCTGAGAAAGGGATGAGAAAAACAGTCACTCAGGGAGATCAGGTTACGACCTATCGATACGAATTTGAAACCAACGCGGCGGGGGAATCCGTTCTGAAATTCACCTTTTTGAAAGACCCGAGCGGTTCGGAATATAAACTGAATCAGAACGGAAATGTCCTGGAAGTCATCAATGCCGAAAATAAACTCACAATGACGTATAACGATGACGGCGTCATGACCTCCCAGATTATCGCGGATGCTACGGGTAAGCAACTTCAGGGACAGTTTATGGAATATCGACCAGATGGCTCCTACACAATGCGAGTTGAAGACTATACAAATAAACAGACGGTAACAGAAACCTACAATGCGGCCAACGAACTTATCGAAAAGAAAACCGAGGCGGAAGGTCTGCTTGAAATTATGGATGGACTCGGCAATCTTTTGGCAAAATCAAATGAGCAAGGCAGTATCTCGTACTTTGAAAATGGTTTTCTGAATCGCATCGTCGACAAAGATGGAAATCTGCTTCATCAATATGACGTTGAACGTGATGCCACCGGTGTTGCTATCGCGATGACAGAGCGTGACGCCCCCATTCTTCACTCAAAAACCGTCACTGTGGATGGCAGAAAAATGCTGGTTCTGTCCACAGGTACCATTATTCATTACGACGCTGACGGAAAGCCGTATGTGGCGACAAACACCGATGGCCTGGTTCAGGATGTCCGAAAAGAGGATGGTCATACGGCCCTTTATTTTAAAGATGGACGCGTTATCCGCTACAAAGCAAAGCCAGGGACTCCTGAAGAAGAGGTGATTGATACCATCACAAATTTGAAGGGGGTAGAAGTTTATCTTTATGATGAAACTACCGGCGAGCCTCAGGGGCTAAAACGTCAAACCAACGCCCATTTGGGCGTGATTAAAGTGACCGAAGAAGTTTTTTACCGGAAGAATGCAGACGCAACCACGATGAAAGATGCCGAAGGCAATCCTCTGACAGATTATTCTTCAAGTCCGTCCGGTCAGATCACTCGATCTATTTATGAAACTCGCGAAGGGAAAGAAGTTCTTCTCAAGAAGGATACTCAGCGGAGTATGGCTGATCCCACGGTTCTGAGTTCTACATTTTTTGACGCAACGGGACAAGACGCTTTCACTTTGCTTTTTGATTCCACCGGAAAAAAAGCGTTAAGCCGGAACACCAATGTTTATACAGACGGAAAATTGACACAAGTGGTTACTTTTGACGTTAGCACAGCAGCGGATCCCACAGTTCCAGAGAGTGGAACAAAAGAAAGCACGCTCTTTTACACTACGCTCCCCAAATTCGGCACGCCGATTGTTGACCGCTCAGAGGATGCCGCCGGCAATATAACCAAATACAATTATGATGCCGCCGGTTATTTGGAAAACACGGAAACCCGGGACAAAGGCGGCGTTCTTGCGAAGAAATCGTTTTATCAGGAAGGCATGTTCCGCGATGATCAGTTAACTTATGAAATTACTTTCAAGTCTGCGCCGACGCCTGAGAACCCGTTAAATACCGTGGCAGATCAGAAAAAAGAATACAGCTATGCTGGTGGTAAGTTAAGCGGCGCTTTAACCTACCGGATTGTCGGAGAACCAGACAATCCAGGCGCTGTCGCCGATGACGTGCTTCTCACAAAGGAAATTATAAATGATGCAGGTCAACCCGTCACTCAAATCGAGTACGATTCTGCAACTGGTCCTCATCGTACCGATTTGAAATATGAGAACGGAGGGTTAAGTCAATCAGCCCGCACAATTGGTGAAGCGGAAAACGGCCCCTTTGAAGTCATTGTCAATTACAAGCCAGACGGCAAAATTGATCTGGCGTTATATTTCAACGCCAATCAGGAAATTACCGGAATCACGCGTTCAGGAATTGACCCTGTGACGGGCAATGAATTTCAGGATGAGTTTACACTGAATCAATCGATTGCCGATCCTACAAAAATTACGGAAGATATGCTTCGTCGCACGCGTCACACCAGTTATAACGCACTCAAGCAAATGGAATCAGTGGAAGATTATGATACGGCCGGCAATCTTTCCGGGAAAACGTTTATGATCTATGACGCAAACAACAAACTTACTCGCACGGAGCGTCATACAGGTGCCGAAATTACAAGTCCTGTTACTGCGATGACAACTTATGAAAATGACAAACCTAAGGAATCTTATTTATTCGATGCCGATGGGTATATCTCTGGCATCAGCCAAACAACCGAAGAAGCTGGAACCGGAAATCTGATCGTAACCGAATTCGAAATATCAGAAAAAATCAATGACCCATCCTTGATTACAGATTTAAATAGAAAAAAAGCCCGAGAAACGGTCATGAGTCCGGCCGGAAAAAATCTTAGCTCGACAGAATACGGTCCGGACGGCAATTGGGCTGCCAAAACGACATTCAATTATGTGGACGTTCAGAATCTTGTTCCCGGAGCGACGGGGGATCAAACGGTATCAACACCCGGTGCATTGAAACGAGCGGTGCGTGTAACATCCGATGGTGGCAAGACAATCACGCTATTCAGAGGACAAGAGGGAGCGGAAGCTACTCGGGCGATTGTTTCTGTCGATTCCCAGGGAAACATTTCATCCATTACCAAGCCGGGCGTTACCCCGGAAGGCAATCCCACACAAGAGGTTTATGTGATTAATAGTAATCGCGTAAATATTGACCCAGAAACAATTCAGGATTCGGATTTACAGCTTACGTCCGTGAATGTGTTTAACAAGGATAATCAGCTCATAATGAAGAAGGGCCCTGGATCTAGTATTGAACGTTATGAATATGATGGAAACCGGCTGATTAAAACTAGTAAGACTTTTACCCAAGCAGATGGCAAAGAATTTTTGGATGAAATTAATTTTTTTGAAGGTGATGCTGGATCGGAGAGGCCCATAACCAGGCATAAATACAAAAATGGCAGTTTATCTACAGTGACACATATGTTCTATCGCGCTAACGGGCGTCTTGAAGAAATCCAGGAATTGAGTCCGGTGGGCGAGCCAGATCCGAGAGGGCAAGTTGGTGGTGATGATAAATGGCGCTCTAAAACAAAGTTTAATGA
The DNA here is from genome assembly GCA_016214265.1 of Candidatus Omnitrophota bacterium. GTDB lineage: Bacteria > Omnitrophota > Omnitrophia > Omnitrophales > JACROU01 > JACROU01. The sequence goes on along the minus strand of JACROU010000024.1, from coordinate 57,385 downwards.
AATCGGCAGACCTCTTGTCACTACCGGATATAAAAAAGACGGCAAAACCGTTGATTTTGAAAGCACGTACGCCTATGACGGAGCCAATTTGATGATTTCAGAAACGAGGAAGACCGCAAAAGAAACAACAATCACCGATTTCGAGGGCGGTTATGAGCAAGAACGTCCAAAACGAATGACAATTATCGGTCTGGACGGCAAAGTAAAAAGCTCACGTGATTTTATTTACAATGAGTGGGGCGCGCTCGTACGCCAGGATCTTTCTGATGGTTCGAAAATTATATTCAGACGGGATGTTTTCGGAAAAGACATTATTGATTACATGACTGATCCCGAAGGTAAAAAAACAGAATATCGATACAAGGTAGACGGAAGCGAATCTAAATTGGATTTTACTATTGCGCCCAATTTTACCGAAACGCATTACACAACAATTCATGTGGGGGAGGATGATCTTGAGGTTGTTGATTATGTTTTGGAGCCGTACCGATATGATGAGAACGAAAAACCAATCGAGTTCCGGAAAAGCGTTAATCATTATGATGCTCAGGGTGAGCTGAAGGCCACGGTGAATGAGGGTGACGGCTCTGTCTTATTCTATGCGACGGAGAAAAATGTATTTGGTGAGACAGAGAAGACGACGCTCAAAAAAACACGTCCCAATGCGAAAGGATACACACTCGATATTGGCGCGGATGGCTTTGTCATCGATGCCAATCCGGGGACTGCAGCGCTTGATTCAACCACTGTCATGGATGCGGATGGCCGTCCTTTGCTTTCTATCGATCGCTTTGGCACGGCGGAAAAATTCGAGTATGACGATGTGAATCGTATTGTAAAACGCTGGGACAGGCTCGGAAATATGATCGAACAGCATCTGGACGAGTTTAAGAATCCGGTAAAGTCGATATTCAAAAGCATTCTTGGATGGGCGAAAACGACCACCTTCATTAATGAATATGTTCCCAATACTGGTACTTTGGCCAAACAAACGGAGGAAGACAGTATCAGCGTGACCGAGCGCAGTTTTGTAAAAGGAAAACTAACTGAGCAAACGGTTACGAATAAAGTTACAGGATCTAAGGTAACCACGCGTTTTGAACAAAAGAAGGATTCGCGCGGGAATGTGACCGAAGATATCACCACCAATGTAAATACAGGTGTTGTCACGCGGAAAATGCTTGATCTGTTGGGTGAATCCAAATCGGAAATTACTGAAAAACCCAATGGCGACAGAGAAGTTACGAACATCCGGAGGTTCCGGAACGCTGACAAGAGTGTTCGTATCGTATCCAAAGATCCCAATGGTTTTATTACCGAAAAAGAAATTAACGCCGATAGCGAAATTACGCGCACTGTGGATGCGAACGGCGAAGAAACCCGCTGGGCTTATGACTATTATGATTCTGGAGCCAAGAAATCGAACAAGCAGATTTATTCTAGCGGAAAATATCTGGAACAAAAATTCGATGAAGCTTCTGGTCTGCCGATAGAAAATCTTTTGGTGGATCCTGCCAAGGGGATTCATGCTTTGACTAAAATTGATTACGTATTTGAAAATGACCAGGTTAAACAGAAAAAGACAACTGATCCCAACGGAAATATCACGATCGAAACCATGGATCTTCTGACGGGACAACCGGTCAAAACGGATGTTCAAAAGGCTGACGGAAAACAATATTCCACTTCAAGTACAATTCTTGAAAAATACCCGGATGGCAGGCCCCGCGTCAAGCGTGACATTGATCAAAATGGAACTATCACAGAATCTACGGTAGACGGCAATGGTAAACCAATTTTTAGAAAAGTATTGAATTCCGGAACCGGAAAAATTCAACAGTTCAAAATTGAGAATGAATACAATTTCGACCAAAACGGAGGTTTCAGAGTTCGCGAGACAGATCTGACAACGAACAATACGACGATCAGGGAATTCGACAGCGATAATGAGCTCGTGAAGTCTGTTGATTCGTCGGGGGGAGTCGCGGTGTTCCGTCATGATAAATATCCAAGTGGTAGTGAACGCTGGACCTCGATGGTTGATAAAAATGGGGGTGTAACACTTAACGGATACAGCCCGGAAGGGGATCAGACGCTAAATATTCTCTTTAACGCAAAATCCGGTATCTCGGCTCTGCGGGCTTTCACCTACACTAAGGATGGGAATAATAACAATGTTGGTTCTTCAGAATATGTGATTACAGTTCAAACGGCACTGGATTCATTAGCCAAAGGATTAGATTCAGACGATCCTGCCCAGATTGAACTTGCCTACAATCAACTGTCTCTGCTTCATGACTTCACAAAAATCGCCGTTGATTCTCTGATAGAGGCCGCTGCTCGTTTGACGCCTCCGCCGGGCGCTGAAGAACTTATTAAGCCGGAAGATTTGCAGAAAGCACAAGATTTGCTCACGTCAATTCGTGATAAAAGAGATCAAGCAAAGAGTGTTTTTGCAGCAGTGGAAATGAAAAGAACAGCCACTAAAGAACAATTTCTTTCGGTCGAGAAAAACGCATTAGCTTTATTCGACGCATCGGGCGCGAAGGCTGAAGAGTTGATTACGGCTAAAAACCGGGAAGGCGCCGAGCGCGAAATCCGCAAGCTCGATCAGTCGATTGACACGGTGGACCTTGTGATTGCAGGAATGACGGGTCTTGAAGCGGAGCCGGCCGAAATTCAAGCGCTTGAAAACGCAAAACAAAACATGGTGGCTCGAAGAACCACGTGGATGGAGCAAATAGCGAAACTGGATTACAGCAATCGTCCGCCTCCTTCTGCAGACACCATTCAAGATATGAAAGTAATAGAGACAGAAATGGGCTTGCTCGGCGCGCAATTCGCCGCTGCTCTTGCCAACAAGCAATTCTTCGCAGCCTCTGCATTTCTTTCAGGAATTGAGCTTCTTGCCGCGGACAACCGTGAACTTCTCAGAACAGTTCTGACTCACTCCGAAACAACCCTAGAAGAAGATGCTGCCGCTCGAAATATTCAAGCTCACGTGGAACAAAATGTTGACAGTTTAAAGTCCCAATTTGATTTAGCCTCCGGATTTAAAACTCCGCAAATTGCCGAAACACCCGGCATGATCGATCCCAAATATCTTACCGGTGAGGCGGATACAGTACGCACTTTTAATCCCATCACCAATGATGTGACTTCCATAAAAACAAAAGACGGCAGCACTATTAAATATCGGTATGTGCCTACAGATGATGGCAGGGAAATATTTGAGACTTATAGCAGCGGCTATGCCGTTCATAAAATTATGAGAAACTTTCCAGGCATTGCTGAGGAGCAGCTTGTTTTAATGGAATCACGGGATTGGGATGATCCCGTTGATGGCCCCTTTACCTTTTCACAATCCAGAACGCCTCTGTTCGATAAATCGGGAAATCTGATGTCCGAAACGACAGAAATATTAAGATCGAAAGTGGATGACCAAATTGGTCTTAAGCAGTGGAAGGATTTTGACACCGCAACGGGACGCCTCAGAATGGAAACTTCAAGCGACGGTATTTCTCGCCGGTGGACTTATGCGTTGGATCCAAACACGACCGATGTGCTGTTTACGATGACTGAAATTGTTGGAGACATTAAGAATCCAGCAGACTCCTCAACAGTCGGCGAAAAAACGGTAATGGATCCAAAAGGGCGGGTGGTAAGAAAAGTATGGGCCAATAAGGATTTTCAGGATTTTACTTATGATTCTGCTGGAAGAATGAGCGTTACCGGCTTGATGACTGAAGAAGATAAAAAGATTACCTCATTAAACCCGGATGCGCCGATGTCCATCACATCGGTGAAATACAAAGTCAATTTTACATTTGATGAAAAAGGAAATCTGACCCATCAGCGGCGTGATGCTATCGGTACCGACGGTAATCCAACCGGTGAATTCAAGGAAAACACAACCGCGTATTTTTATGACGAAAAGGATCCGTCGATTTTGGTAAAAACAGAAGACGATCGCGTTGAATTTCCTGGAGACACTGAGATAAATGTCACATTCTATTACACCGAAGGTCCTAAAAAAGGTCTGACCCTGAAAACAATCAACAATAAGGCGGGAAAGGCGCCAAAAGTATCGAACTACGATTATGAACTTTCGATTGGCACCGATCAGAATCGAAAACCGGTATTGACGTTTATCAGCAGTGAAGGAAGCATGGTGGTGTACAACGATAAAAATCAGCAGGTGGGTCAAATTTTGACGCCGATGATGAAAGACCGCAAGGGTCTCATCATGCAGGATATTGATCTCGTCAAAATGACCACGCAGGACACGAAATGGGATCAAACCGGAGCGATGCTACCGGTTTCTAAATCGACGGCTCCCGAGGGAACAGAAGTGCCGGATATTGTTTTTCAAATTGAGGGTCAGTCTTCGATCATTAAACCAGATTCGATGATTAACTGGACGGTGAATGGTAAACCGATCGGGAAAGCTTATTACGGAGACACCAAGCGGGATGACGATGGAAATGTCATCTACCGGAAGCTTCTCAAAATTATCGTACCTAGTGAAGATGGCACCTTCAAAGACGTGCTTCTGGAAGACGCGGAATTAGAGCTGAAAAGCTCCGCCCAGCCAGGTGATAATTCGTTCAAGTTCCCGCCAAACGCAGCAGGAGATTTTATCCGGTTAAGCCCCCCAACAGCTGTGATCGATATTAACAAAGGGCCCACTCCGCTTTATAGCAGCAACGCGATCATCGGAGGCGTGCAAAAATTCTGGGTAGGCCTAAAATCTGGAAACACAACCACCTGGCCCAAATTTTCTTTCATGACTCCGGCTGAGCAGGCTGAGGCAACCAAAGTCATTAAGGAAATGAGCGATTATTTTCAGCGGGAAGCCAGCAAAGTACCTCCCACAACAATCCGCATGGACAAGAATGCCAAAGACGCATTTGCCAGAAAAATCGTGGATCTAGCTAGCCGGAAGAAGTCGATGGAGGATGCTCAGGAGACTGTCCAGAATCATCTCGATATCATTAAAAGCCGCATGGAAAAGATTTACAGTGAAAGTTTCCTGAATAAAGAAAATCCGAATGATTCCCGCGAGGAAAAGATTCAGAAACGCGAGGCCAATTACAAAAAAATCATGGCCATGTTCAAAGATCACATCTTTCAACTGGGCGGCAATACGCTGTCTCAATTGATGGGACTTTCGATTAAAGAGCAAAAGGATGCAACACTGGCCGCGGTTGATAAAGAAATAGCGCAGGCAAAAGCGGAAGGACGGAATCCCGTTCTCAAAGGGCTATGGGCGGAACTTCACGCCGCTGAAATTGAATACACATTGACCCGGACCGCTTACGATCAGGCGATTGAGCGTTACAAAACGGCAGTGGATACGAGTACGCGCGATAGCGCCATTGCCGGTCTAGCCGTTGCAGAACAGCAATATTTTATGAAAAAACAAGCCTATGATGCTCTGAAGAACGTCGTGGATTTGTATGAAGAGGTTTATGAATATCTTAATGGGCTTCGCAAAGCCAATGAAACCACCAACACGGTCAACAATGCCGATGGTTATAAGGAAACCTTCAACAGTGATGGTACCCTGGCGACGGTCGTGATCCCCAATGTCGGGACATACAGTTATACCTACACGAATGGCATTGTGACCAGCATCAACATAACCAGCTATGACGGTGTGAAAAGCACGCAAACTCTTATCGATGGAAAAGTAGCTTATGTTGAGCATCCTGCCAGAACTTCGGTTACGGGGGAAAGTATTCCATTTTCGACGGAATATTATGATGACCAGGGAAATGTTTCCCGTGTTTCCTTTGAAAATGGTTCCACGTTTAAATACATATACGACAATGCAGGCATGCTGATGGAAATTGATGAAATGGATGCCGCGGGTAATATAAAGACCGCACAGACAACACAGCTGCCAATGCCGCCCATTCTCGATACTGACCCGCTTATCAAACTGAACAAAAATAAAATCGAAATCAAGGAAACCGATTTTCTTAAAGACAAAAAAAATCTGGAAGTCTACAAGACTGAAATGACTAAACTGGAAAATTATGTCGCTCAAAAGGATGTAAAATTTCAGGAGTTGAAAACCGAATTTTCAGGGAATTTGAAAGGTCTCTACGATGAAATAGCGGCATTTATTAATAGCACGGCTGATACCCGTCGCAGTGATTGGACTTGGGTATGGAAAAAGGAAATGGTTTCCGGGGTTGATTCGTATGGGCAGCCGTTTTCTTATGAAAGAACCAGCACAACTGAGGGAAGCTGGCAAGGGAAAATCGGCGGTTATATCGGTCAAACAGTCGCGCCGAGCGGTCAATTGGACGAAGTAAACATCGGAAATCTTTTGTATGCCGCTCAATACATATATGGGACAGCAAAAAATGCAACTGAGCCTGACAACATCAACAGTCAAACCACCACCTGGACAACGCTTCAGCCTAATGCGAAGAGCATCGTTGACAAATTTGACGCGGCACAATTTGAAGAGAAACTGAAGAAGATTCAAAACGCCTACATTAAAAATGTTTCCGACTGGCAGTACGACACGCAGACAGAAATGCTCAATAATCGCGAAGGTCCTAATGGGCCGATTCAGAAGTATTGGGACCAGGCGACTCAAATTTATGATAATTCCGTATCCGCTCTCAGAAAATTTGGGGAAACCTACGTTTACGACGCCAATAACCCCGATAAATTCGTCAATATTATTGAGGCTAACGCCAATTCAATTAAAAGTCAGATGGATGCCGCTTTAGCTGAAATCAAAACGGATGAAGCGGGGATCTTGAAAAACTGGGATGACTATTATCAAAATCTCGGGAAGTTTACGCCCGCGGAGAAAGCGCAGATCGAAAAAACTGCCGGTCCAATTGCCTCAGGCGACAAGATGGCCTATGCGGATACAAAATATGATGAAAATGAGAAGCATATTCAGGAGCAGTACACCGACGTACGTAAGAATCCGGATGATAATCTTGATGACGTTATTACTAAATACGAGGATGGGCGAGATAAAACGACAAATACCTACACGGGTGAACGAAAAGCGCTTCTACTACAAAACCTGACCGATCGGAGAAGTTACGTCGATAAAAAAATCGAAATTGACTGGATTCGTGATTCACAGCTTGACGCTGCTGATAAACAGTTCGCTCAAGCCGAGGCTCAGGCCCGTCAAATTCGGGATCAGGCTGTACCGCAATTTTATGATCAACTTCAAAAAATCTTGTCCGACTTTATCCAAAAGGCCGGAGATATATCCGCCGTCTCGTTGAAAGATTTTGCCGAAGCTATGGCTTCACCGGATCGCACCCTGTATCTGGATCAATACGCCCGCCAATTTGCCGCTCAGGACATTTCACCGGACGCAATGACCGGCATGGACGCGGATGGTAAGGAAAATCCCGAAGTTGCTGCTTTTAGAACGTTGCTTCTAACGTTTAAAAATGATTCCGCCGCGCTGAATACTGCTGCTGGAGTTCGCGAGGCAATAGATGCTTATGATAAATCCGTAGGGAATGCCAGAGGAATCCGGGATGCAAGCAAAGAAAAAGCTTATGACGAAACCAAGCAAATGGAAATCGATCTGGAAACAGCCTGGAATGATATCTCAAATAAATATCGCAGCGATGTGGCGCTGGCGCTTGATGCAAAATTGGTTGTTGATCAAAAATTGGAGCAGAAGCTTGAGGAGGAAGTTAGCGACGCCACAGATGATTATCTGGATTCTGCCGACTCGTATTTCGATATGAAGATGCGCCAGATCCAGGAGTGGCGTGAAAATATCGGCAGACAGTTCCTTTATTCCGTGGACCCGTCGCAGGTCAAATCGAATAATGGGCTTATGATGCTGGCGGATTATGACCCCTCTTTGCCTGAAAACACGCGCCTGGCCCCGGCAATTTTTGGCCAATATCTGGATTCGAGTTCAGAGCTTCAGAAAAATTCCGAGATCTATATTTCCCAGCTTAAAAATAATATTAACGCTCTCAATGATTATCTGAGTAATGCTTACGGTTCTTTGACTGGCAACCGCTTTGAATACATGAACCGGCTCACAGATTTTGTTCGTAGCGAGGAGAAAAATTTTAATAATCCGATGGGATTAGACCCAATGGAATTTAAAATTCGCGACTTCTTTAAATATAATTCTGCCACCAAGACTTATTCGCTTGATCTTACGACACCCTCAAGGTCAGCTTATTTTGAAACGGGGGCTTTTGGCTATGATCCAGGAATGGCAGGGCAATTCACAGGAGGGTATGGCTCTTCATTTTCACCACTGCAAATCGACGGGAAAAATAGCGCTGATTACATTAAGGATGTTGAGAACTTAAGAAGTGAGTTAGTTAAACAATATATCTATGATTATACCAACGCCGATGTTTTTAACTGGAAACTGGAAGGCTTGTCGGGAGGACAGACAGTGGTCAAGACATTAGGTATGGATAAAGAAACATCTGCATATCTCAAACAGCAGGGTGGAGATCCCTGGAACAGCTTTTCGATTTTAGGGACCTCGCTTAAAGATGTGCAGGTTACTTCTCCATCAGAACTATTGTACAAAGTCGCCCAAAGGCATTATCGCGGAACTGATGAACAGAAAGATTTTCTGAAATCGATCTATCCCGATAAAGATATGAAAATAATCGAAGCCATGGTTGGCGATCAGACGCAAACGGAACGGCTAAGGGAATGGTTCCGTAATTCGGCCACCGAAGAAAATTTTCTCAAATTGATGGCAGATCCGGCTGTGGATCCGCAGGTAAAAGATTATGAACTCAAAAAACTGTTTCCTGATAGCGGCGGTTGGGGATTCAATTGGGACCCAACCAAGAACACAGCAGAGTTAATTGCGCAGTCGTTTCCTTCTTACGAAAATCTCAAAGGGTATTTTGACGGCAAGTTTGTCATGAAAGCGGACAAAGAAAGCAATGATTTGCTGTATGCAACCTCTAAAACGCTTGATGAGAGAAAAGCACTTTTAAAACAGAAATTTCCAGAAAAAAGTGATGTCGAGATTGAAGCGAAGCTGGTGGATGCTGCAGGCACAAAATATTATACCTATGAAGGTGCTATGGGCAGGCTGGCTGACTCGAACTATATGAAGCTTTTTTCAACCGATGAATTAAAAAATGTCAATGATAAATACACTACCGCCCAGACAACTCGCCCATTATCCAGCATACAGCCTGATCCTCCCGAAATGGCTTATGTTTATGGCCGGCCTAATGCCCCGCCTCCAGCAGGTTGGGAAAAAGCCGGGCTGATGGATAGACTGGATTTTTATCCCGAAGAAATTTTTAAGGGTGTTCTTAAACCCTGGAATTCTGCTCTAAGTGATTTTGATCTTAACAGTAAATTGGCCACCCTCTCATTCACATTCAACGATGTTCAATACATGCAGTCAGGTGAGAAAAATGCCCTGGCAAAACTTATTGATCTTTACAACGACGAATTGATGGTTTCCAACGAACGCATTGATAAGGCGTTTAAGGAGTTCAAGACAGCAACGCAGTCTGCGAAAGATGCATTTCTGGCAGTCATTGGCGATAAATCTGTGAAAGAAAAAGCAGACAAAGAAGGCAGAGAAATGACTGCGGAAGAGCAGGCTAAATTCCAGGGTTCTGCCAAAACAACGTTGCTTGCCGAAAAAAAGAAATTAAGTGATGGCCGTGAGGCAACAGAAAACAAGAAAAATACTGATTTGAAGCTGGCCGAGGACGTGTACAAAAAAGCTCTCTACGCGGCTAAAGAGGCACGTCTAAAAACCGGAGATGAATCTGCGTATAACGCCGCCGTGAAAAATGCCAGTGATGAATACATCGCCCAGCAAAACGTGATTCATGCAACATATTCCAATGAAATGAATGGCTGGATGACTTTCGAAAAAGATATGGTCAAAACACACGCCGATGCCCTTACAAATGCAAAGGATGGCCTTAAGGCAGCTCAAAAAGAAGCTAAGGATAAGTTCGAAATGGATCTGGAGGGATACAACACAGACAAACTGAAACAACAGCTGAATAGCGCCACCACTTCTATGGAAAGGAGAAATCTGGAAAATAAAATTGCTTACTATGATGAGCAAAAAAGCGCCGCCAATAGCAAAATCACGACTTTGAAAGCGCAGTTGGATGCTATGACTGATCAGACAACAACCGAAGCCGTTACACTACGCCGTCAAATTGCAGATCTTAAAGGCCGTTTGGTGGGATACCGCGATCAGCGAAAGAATGCTGAAACAGGTGTGGCCAACGCGCTTAACGGATTTATGCAGCAAAACAACGCGGCATTTCAAAACGCCAAAAATTCCCTGCAAACTGGATATGGCGGCTATTCTTCAGCTGTCGATAAAATCCGGAATATTTATCATTCCATCAACGACCGTGAGCAGCTGGCAACGCAATATTACGAACGTCAGTTGATTGGGACCAAGTCGGGAGCTGATTTTACAAAAGGCAAGCAGTTATCCGAAGAACGATTAAAAAAAGCGATATTGGCGTTCGTTCAAGTGCTTCCGGAATCTCAACGGCCTGCAACGGATGGCGTAGATCTTCTGGCGTTGGCCAAGACTTATTATGACAAGGTCGTTGCCGGTCAGATTTGGTCCTATTCCGCATCACCAGCAGATCAATCCAATCTCAAAGTTGCCTACATGAATTATCAGTACTATCAGGATGGGGAGAAAAGCGGCATTTTGATGAAATTAAAAGCGGCCTCACAAAATTACGAGAAAAATATTATGGATTTGAATTTGGCCACTATCGCCAAATTAAAAGCCGCTGTCGATTCGGCGGCTGATACCAATCAATTAACGCAGGCAAATTCAGCGCCCCTTTGGCAGACTCCACCGGCGAGCTCTACCAGCAAGGCTTTGATTGCCTCGTACGATACGATCACTTACAAAAAAAGTGACGGAACATGGGACAGCTATCAACAGCCGGTTTATCGAACCGAGTTATCCTGGAATGTGTGGAGAGATATTCCTGCTGAAAAGCGGGGGCTGTATCTAGCAAATCCTACTATGAATTGGGGGACTTTCCAGACGCTCGGTGATGCGATGGCCAAGGATCGAGATGGGCTCATCACGGCAAATACAAGCGTTTATGACAATAAGCCTGTACTTGAAGCCAGAGCCCCTTATTACAGTGCGACGCCTGTTACGGATGTGTATACGAACAAAACCGATATTCGTTCCGGTGATTTGGAAATTGATGTGAAAGCCATCAACGAAAAACAGGCAGAAATAAACAAAATCTATTTGAAACTGCCCCAAAAGGAAGCCGATCTCAAAGAAGCGCAGAGAAGGGTGGATACCGATATTCCCCAGTACCAAAAAGAAATCAGCCATTGGCAAAAAGGTATTGATGAACTTATCGCCGCCGGTGATGCTTATGTTGGAACAGAACAGGACCGACAGGCCTTGATAGCCGAATACAGAGAAATTCGAGATTCAATTGGCAGGGATATTGAAAAGTTAAAAACAAATCTGACTACAATTCAGACAGATCTAACTGATTTGAAAGCCCAACGGGATACATTGAAAGCGGATGTGAAAACGTTGGAGCAGCAAAAAACGGCGAATATTGAAAAGCTGAGAGGCAATTTGAATACCATGAGATTAAATGGCCAATTCTCTGGTCAAGGTTCCTACAATTTTCAGTACGCTGATTCCGGCCGCATTGGCGTCGGTGGCGGATTCCTTGAAGAACAGAAATTTCTTCAGAAATTGGAAACCTTATACGGAGGGAGAGGGACGGATACGCTGGATAAGATAGAACCTCAAATCGCCGCAGCTGAAAGAGCCATTGGTGTTCTTGAACTTAAAATCAAAACGGCCAACGAGGAGCTTGAATCCGGTCTTATGCGGGAAGCGGGCGGTGCCAGACTAAAGGAAGTCAATACACGCATCAGTGACGCGAACGCTTCAATTAAGAGTAACGAAAATTCTATTAAAATTAAAGAAAATGATATGAATGTGCGCCTGCCCAAGGAAATTGGCGAAAAACAAAAAATGAAAGATGTCAACCTTGCTGAAATTGAAAAGCTGGAAACGGCGAAAGCGGCGCTTGCCGGAAAGACGGATCCCGAATCTCTCAAACAGTCGAAGGAAATAACCAACAATATCACCGCATTCAAAGCCAAAAATGATGATCTTGACCGGGAAATGAAGGTCAGAATGAATCTTGTCCTTAGTATTCCGGACGAAATCAAGACGTTAAAAGACGAAATTACAAAGACTCAAAAACAGATTGCTGAACTTGGAAAAGAAAAATCGGATCTGCTGCATGCCCTCGATCCTGTAACCCAGACACAAATGGACACCATCGCCAATTTGAATAAGCAAATCACAGATAAAAAGAATGAGCTGGCCGGGCTCAAGCAAAAGCGGATTGCAGAAAATGAGGCATTGCAGGAAACAGAGAAAGCCGATGGAATTGTCCGGAAGAACCTGAGAAATGTCTACGACGGCGCTAATGTAGCTGGGCTCAATGAACTGGCCAATGCACCCACGCGTGAAAACCTTGCACTCGATTTCAATAATCAATTGATTGTCAAAAATGCCGGCAGGCTGGATCAGGGTATCGCCGATAATTTCCGCCGGTTAAATATCAATCTTAAAACCGGAAACGAGGCGATGTATTCCCGTATCGAAAATATCAATCTGGACTTGAACAAAGCGCTTTTTGCCATCAACGGGAATCAAACCAAAAAAGATTTTGAAAATAATAAGGGCGCCATTGCGTCTCAAATGAAATTCCTGGAGGGTGTTTATGACCGGAAGAAAACAGACGCCGGTCAGATTAACGGTGATTACGAAGCCTATAAGTTCTTTCAATCCGCCAAGGAAATGACGGAGTCGTGGAAAAAGGTCCAGGCCAGCGATCCATCATTTGCCACCGACAAACAGCTTGAGGCCATTAAAAAATCTTATACCACTATGAGCGAAAATGGAGACCGTGTTACTTACAAAAATCGTTTCAATTTCAAGAACGAAATTGATGTGCTGACGGTTTCGAAAGAAGGGGATGTCACTAAAAAAGTCGTCGGCCATAAAGGCGAGGTGCTGGCCACTGAAACGCACAAAACTGAAATTGTCACCCGGAACGGCAAACAACAGGCGTTTGAAACCATGTCACTTACCGAAAAATTCGGCAAAGAAATGCGCGAGACCTACACCAGAACGAATATGCGTAGTGAGAAGGATAAAGATCCGCTTCGCGAGCAATTTAATTATTACACGGACAAGGGTGGCTTTTTGGGACAAACCCGCATTACCGAGCAATTCCAGGAAACCGTGATGAAAGATCTGAAGACTGGGAAAATGGAATCCGTCACCCGCGCCTTGCAAGATCAAGCTACGAAATATGATTCGATGGGGAAGGCACGGAATGTGTTCACGGAAGGCACGTTGATGCTGAACGGAACACTCATTTCCGGAAAAGTGGAAAATGTAAAAACAGGCGTCATCGACATCGCGCAAAAAGGACGCGAGTACAAAGAAGCCGCGAAAAAATATGCCGTGCTGGCCGGCAGCGAAGTGGCGCGCGAGGCGGGGACCAAGATTGAAGTGACGGAAGGTATTGAGCTGGTGAAGGGGTCGATTTATAACCGCACAACTCGCCAGATACGTGAGGCAGTACTCGACTCAAATGGTGTCAAAATCGGAGAAGACATCTCGAGTCCGGCTGGAACCGATACAAATCACGGCATTTTGATTATCAAGGCTGGGTCAAAAATTCGTATTGGCGAAGATGGTAGTCTGGTGATCATAAACGGATCCTATGAAAATATTGTCACGCATCTTCTTTACACAAAAGAAGTCGATTCTGCCACAGGAAAAGCGCGCACGAAACTTTCGGTCACGCAACCAGGTGCGGGCAATCGTGACAAAACCGGAAATTTGCTTCAGGAATATGGAACAGACTTTGTTGCCTATATCGATTCTGAGGGGAATATGGAGCAGGTGGCGGGTACCATGATTGATCATGCGCGTGGTATTACCCGGCAAATCACTGTTGGGGCAGACGGTGCAGCGATTGATCGTACCATTATTAACGCAAAAACGGTGATTATTGAGGGGAGGGTATACAAACAAGGATCTGTTTTGGAGAACGGTCAATTGGTAACGGGCGAGGTTTTTGATACTACCACGGGAAACACCATGATTGTGAGGCTGAGCGGGACAACTTTTATCGCAGGTAATAATGAAATTGATCTGAGTAATGGAATGGTTATTCCAGCCGGTTCTTCGGTGGAAATTCCGAAAGATGGGCAACCAAAAGTTGTGAATGGAACGATGATTATCAATCAATACAAAACTGATCCGCTCACGGGCAATATAGTCTTGGGAGCAGATGGAAAACCAGTTATTGCCTCTGTGACTACGTATCAGATCGGTGCTGACGGCAAACAGTTCGGAATCCAGAAACTTCAGACAGACATGGCCATGAATGATAGGGATGGCTCCATCCTCATTGCAGGAACCGTTATATTTATTGATTCTGATGGAAAGCAGAAGATTACCGGTACGCTTCGCTCAGAGAAGCAGGAACAGGTCATTGTTGATGGAAAAGTTATTACGATCAAAGCACTTCAAGACATCAGCCTAGACAATGAGGGCCGGACCACTTTGGCAGCAGGATCAATTATGGAAAATAATGTTTTGACTAAAGGATCTATTACGCAAAAGGATAGCACAGGGAAGGAGCAGACAACATCGATTACTGTTGACGGTAAAACACGCATGGATGTGCAGGATGGATTTACAGATCAAAAGGGGGTGATTTATCGGGGCGGTGTAGTTGTCATTGACAATGTCGTGAAAAACGGAACGATTGAAGACAAAGCAAATAATTCCATCAGATCATCGCGCGGAATTAGCGCTATAGACATTTCGCAGCCCGTTAAGTTAGGCGAGAATACAGTCGTGCGGTTCACAAAATCGGGCGCTATTCTTAATGACAACGGAACCATTGAGGGACCTATTGGAACTGAAGTTAGTATAGATAGGACCGACGATAAGGGGCAGGTGCAACACACAAGGTTACAAGTTGACAAAAAACTGGTTGAAGCAAATATCGGCGGTAAACCACAAATTACAGAGATAAACACTACCCGCGTTTTTGCAGCTGATGTATCGGGCGCAATGAAGGAAGTTGCCGTTCGTATTGTAGTAGATGGCAAGTTATATTTCACTCCGCCTTTGGATGATAATGCACTACGCATCGTAATCGTAAGCAATGATCCGAGTGGTGCAGGCGGCGCTATACGCAATCTCGTCGGTGAAAGTTCCTCATCCATAGTGGGCTCGGCGGCAGTTGTTTCTAAAAAACCTGATGGTTCTTTGGGATATAACTTCTTTGACACCAACCCAAAAGGTGAGCTCGTTAACGTTGGAACCATGGGGTTTGGCGCTGATGGACTCCCTTACAGAAATATCCGCTTGAAAGATGAGGCCGGTAATTTTACTGGATTTACTGATATCAGCACCGCTTTCAGAGACAAGAACGGAAACATTCAGCAGCCCAGAACTGTGATTGACGAATATGGCAGGTTTAAGCTCGGCACCTATACGATAGATATGGACGGCGTTAGAAAAAATTACAGAAGAGAAAAATCTGTTGGAGAACCAATAACCTTATATCGAGGACCGGACGGGAATATTATAAAGGATGACCAAAATCGAGTTGTTACTGACCTGACACAAGCAAAGGGCATAGCTCTAAAAAAATATGGCGGCGGTGACGCCAATCTTACTAGTGAAATTTTCCAAAATACAGAGTTAACCGAATCTGTAACGGAAAAAGAAACTAATTGGTTTCATTCGACGCTTAATTATTGGTTCAATGCGGCTCAGAACGGTTTTGATGCTGCCGGCCGGGAATTTGCCAATGATACTACTACAATAACGAATACTGTTCAGCTTCGCGGAATTGAATTTGCGCCAGTCCCGAAGACACAGCAGGCACAGATGACTTCAACAGGTCAAACAGGCGCATGGCAATTCGTCAAAGATACATTTTCGTTTATGGGTCAATCAATCGGTAGCGTTGTATCAACAGTAGGAAGCGCTCTCTCTACAGCATGGGGCGGAATTACCAATGTTGCGGGAAAAGCATTCAATTACATTGCGGATTCTCCCATTGGAAGTTTTATCAAGAACTATACTCTTGCCGGTCAAGCATACCAACTTTTAACTGATGAGACATTTGTACAGAATCAAAAGGATGGTGCCGCACTCATTTACGACTATGCGGCAAAAAAAGGCGGGATCTATACGGCCATTTCTGCAGGATATCAAGTGGCTCAAACAGCAACTTATGCTTCCTTAGCCGCTTTATCCATTGTTGGCGGTCCTGCCCTTGGACTTGTTGCGGGACTTTTGATTCCAGCATTGGAATCCACAGGTTCGCTTGGCAACTTCAATGTGAAGAAAGGCGAAAAATCGTGGATACCATTTCTGGCCGATGTAGCTGTGATTGTCGGCAGTGTTGCCAGCGCAATTGGCACAAAAGGCATGAGCGCCGTCGGGTCGACACTGGCTAAAATGGTATCAAAGCAGGCGGCCAGCAAGGTTGGACTTTTGGGCCGTCTCGGCACTGTGCTCAATGATGCCCTAAGCATTTATAGAACCACTGGGCTGGGTTCTGCACTTTTGTCCGGATTAAAAGGAACAGCAAGTGTTACCTGGGACGCCATAAAAACCGGCGGAAAAAATTTGCTCGGAACTTTGTTCAAAGGAGGGGAGGAATCTTGGGGCCGGGCCATTTTAAATGGCATTAAAGAGCAGCCGTTTGTACAATTCTTCAGACAGACTTTTGATGTTGGCATGTCTGCCGCTGAAAGAGCCGCGATGGGAACAGGATTTACAGCCGCCGCAGGCACATTTGGGATGAATTTATTGAAAAGCGTTCAAAGCCAGGTTGGATTTTCCGTTTCGATGGGATCTTCCGTAAGAATGGTAACAAGGACCCTTGATACTCTAGGAGTTACGGCTGACTCATCTGGTAAACAAACGACTACAGGAATCGGAGGCATTTGGAACTCTTGGGTCCGAATCAATAAGGCCGGTGAAAGTACCGGAGATTGGATGGGGAGATTATCCACCAAGCTGGGAGGAAGAATCAGCCAGAATTTCGCCTCAAAATTGGGGCAATTTGTCGGTCAGCAAGTCGGCGGCGTAATCGATGAAGCTTTTGTTGAGGAACTCGCCGGCGATTTCTTCGGTACCTATGTGCTTCACAAATGGATGGGAATTGATGAAAACACAGCCAAGGAGTTCGCTGATACCTACATTGCCGAAGCTATCTCCGGAGGTGGAGAAGGTCAGGCTGAGCATCACCAGAATCTTATCAATAGTTTGCAGGCCATGCGCACCGCTCTCGTTGCTCAGCGCGCTGGGGAAACTTTGCCCAATATCAAACTTCCTGATGGAGGATTCACCTTCAGCGAGGCCGATATCAAGGTTAATAAAGAATTCAACCTGCCGGTCCTTGAAGGCCTGAAATCGGATGCATTGGAAACTCTGAGACAGCTTATTGATCCTTCTGCTTTTGCCACGCTCATATCCCTTGAGCAAAATCATCCTACGGTTTTGGATCATGCCATTTTGTTGGTGATCGACGCAGCGCATAACGGAAATGTCAAATTGTCCACTGAAAATGCTTCCGCCTTGGTTCAGGCGGCGGTGGCAACTTCAATGGTGAATAGTGCCGCTCGCGGCGAAGCGGTAAACCTTGATTCACTCTCATCCGCAAGCATGAGTCCCACGGCGCGCAATCTGATTCAGTCCACCGTGCAAATGAGAGCGGCTTTGGGTTATACCGTTAATCTTCCGGAGTTTTCAGTTCAGGATATTCTTCAATTCGAGAGCAACGGATTCGGACAAAATCTGGTTGGCGCTCAGGCAGTATTAAGCCAGCTCAGTGTTGCGCGAAATTATTTTGAGAAACAGGGAATCAACCCTAATGCTGCGGGACTGAATCTGGCAGGAATTGCCCAGCTTCAAGCTTATGGATTTCTAGACACTTCGGACTATACGACGGGTGTGATCGGGGAAATATATAAAGCCGCTATGTCTTTACGCGAAAGTTTACCGAATATTTCTGCCGTAGAGTTTTCACTTCCAGATATCGCAATTATGGCAGATAAACTTGGTCTCAATGCAAACAATGTGGTGACGGTGCTTCAAAATCTAAATCAATTGAAAGCACAATTAAAATCCGCCGGGGTGAATACAGACCATCTGTCATTACAAAACCTTGCAGTAGGTGCGGTGAATACTCAAAGCGCTTTAGCAGCGTTAAATGCGCTAAAAATATCTGAAAATTTTTCGGAAAAAAACAACCTCCAAGTGTTAATTATGGGTTCTTTATCGACAAACATCGCTTCCATGGCGGAAGAAACACGGCAAGCTGTGATTCATGCGATTCTTGAGGGTTTAAACAGTTCTTCACCGGAGATTGTCAATGCCTCACTTGGTGCCCTAAGCGGAGTGTTTCCGAATATGACAGGAGAGGCCCGTGCCCAGGCCTTGAACACCGTTATCAAAGCAATGAAATCCGGTGAAACTTCCGTGGCGGCCCAGGAAGCAATTCTCGGTATTCGTTCCTTGTTAACAAGCGAGGAAGCTTTTGCAGTTTTTAATTCGCTTGGGCCTTTATTCTCGGACTCCAACGACACAGTTCGCCAAAACGCCATTCTGGTTCTTACTCATATTACAGGAAGTATCAAAGGTGCGGAAGACGGAGTTGTGGCCGATCAAATTCTTGCCCTCATTAAACAGGGAGATTTGGATTCACAGACAACCACTGCGCTCATCACAAGTGGTATTTCACAGCTCGCAAATCTCGATTCCGCGCGTCAGACGGCACTTGTGAATCATCTGATGTCGATAGCACAAAGCACGGCGACGAGACCTGAGGTCAGGACGGCCACAGTTCTGGCACTAGGACAAAATATTAATTTGATCGGGCAGATTAAAGGCAATGCTTCCTCGGTGCAAGCGATACTGCTCTTTTCAACTTTTCTGAATTTTCTCTCTTCACCCGACGCTTTGTCTAATCCCGCTACAGTGGATCAGGCGCTCCAAATCGCACAAGCCGTAGGTGAGAATTTGCCGGTGATTCTCGCATCGCTCGACAATGCCAGTGATAGAGTGAATTTGATCAATAATCTACTTGCTTTGGGATTGAATCCGCAAGCACGCCCGGAAGTTCAAAGCGCTTTGATCGGAATATTAGTTAAAAACTGGGGAATCGTCACGCAAACCTTGAGCGGACAGGCGGCAGGTGCTCAGGCTATAGACTTATTTAAACAGCTCGTGGGAATGGTTAGTGATGCAAATATAAGCAATGAAACTAAATCGGCCATTATGCATGCTATCAATACCAATCTTCCCGCCATGCTCAATTCTCTTGCCGCCACAGACACAACCAAAAGAGATGAGGTTGTGGGTTATTTGATGGGCCTGGCTCAGGACACCAATAATCCTGCTTTAGCAGGAATTATTGTTTCGTCATTGCTTTCCAATTTAAATAATATTCAAGACGCTTTGGGCGTGGAAAATAAAGCCGCTGTGATTCGCATCGCGCATCAGATGGCGTTCGATAGCTCTTCAGCAAATCCTGTAGAAACACAAGCGGGGATGATTGCCATATTACTGGATCATCCCGATTTGATGTCACCAGAGGTCCCAGGAGCAACTCAGGCCGAGAAGCTGAAAAATTTTATTAATCTCGTAATCGAAAGCAGTAAAAAGACTGCGCCAGAAGACGAGGGACGACGTCGCATACTCGGCATTGTCATTTCCGGAAAACTCGGCACTTTGCTTCCTCAAATTGCTGCTACTTCCAAAGAACGGCTGGCTTTTCTCGAAGGGCTCATGGGCCAAATTTCAAGCGCGGAGAGTGACACCGCTTTTCGGGACGGCCTTTCGATTGGACTGCACGATCAGCTTTCTCAAGTGTTGGCAGGCATGGATTTGGCTGACAAACAATCGTTCATTGAAGGACTTACTTTTCAGGCGCTGAACAAAGAAAATCCGAAAGCGGCCGAATTCGCCATCTACATTCTTTCCGACAATTTAAAGTCGATTGCGTCAAACTTAAGCGAGTCAATGGAAGTACAAAATCAATTTGCAGCCTCTTTTGCTCTGATGCTTCAACAAAGCGGAGCCCAGCAGACAGCCGCATTCTCAGCCCTTGGTTCGGAAATTTCAGGACTTCTTGAATCTCTGAATCTCGAAGCAAAAAATATGATTGCAGGTGTGCTGGTAAAAATGACCGTTAATGAAGCGGGCGCTTTTAATGGTTTGCCTCAAGGATTAGCTTTAGAAATCTTGTCTAAGAATTGGACAGTTCTGATTTCAAGCCTCAGCGAAGCAGATCAAGAAAAATTGAGAACGCAATTAAGCACGCTAATTCCTGTAGAAGAAAGGAAATACGATATTTCTTTTGAGGAAGTTCTGCCCACTTTGGTGCCTAGAACCAATGAGGCTATTCAACAAGATCTTGCCGCTTATCTGGCAAAGGATACATTTAACAATGTCCGTGGCAATCTTGTAGGTGCAGTCGAAACGCAGCGAGTGAGCGAAACACAAGCGGTTGTATCTCAAGCCACAACACAAGCTGCCGCCGGAGTGCAGGCGAATGTAGAGAATCAACTCCTTCAAAATTTTCTGAGCGCGGTTCTTGGTGGGGTAAATAATCTCACCGATTTGGGAGCAGCTCCTCAAGGCTCGACGTCATCGGAATCTCAAACAATGCCTGACGGTTCCGTGCTAACAACATCACGTCTTAATCCGGGCACGTCACAGCAAGTTTCCGTTATGACCCGGAAATCTGCAGAAAAATCCGCAAGCGTCATTCAAACGAGTTCCGGAATCATTATTGCTACGGTTCCAAGCGACGTGGTGTCGAGCGAATCGGGCACGGATGCTGAAGGCACTGTTACTTCGATCATTACTTTTGCCAATGGAATACGCGTAAAATTAATTCAAGGAACTTCACTGCAAACAGTTGCGGAAATCCAAACAGCGGGACAGCCGGTTCGAACAACAATTTACAGCTCAAGCCAGGCGGAAATTTTTACAAGCGATAGCGCGGTTGAATCTGCGAAGGAAGACGCATCTGGAAAACTAACGGTTACGCTTGTGAATGGTGATGTAATTACGAGTACACACAACGCTCAAAAAACAGATATTGTGACAAAGACATCAAAAATAGCAGGTGTTCAAACCCAAGTGTTCACCGCGTCGGGTCAAAAAATCACAGAAATTTCCGGAACAATCGATGCGCCGGCAATCAGCAAAGATGCCGATGGCAATGACGTAACCACTATTCAGATTCAGGGCGGTGTCACAACCACAATTAAACAGGCCCCCAACGGAACCATCGTTGTTGCCAAGGGAAGCGGAGCCGCAGCTGAGTCTCGTGTATTCGATGCTACCGGAAAATTTCTGACCTCAACTCAAGGCGCTGTAACCGCGGTTCGTCAGAGCTACAGTCCTGAAACACGTCTGACAACGACCACAATTGAAACAGATTCCGCAGGTACTGTTTCTATAAGCAGAAGCTTTGCAGGTGATGCAATTATCAGTACGACGAAGGGAACAACAACTACGACTACGGTGGAAAACGCACAAGGCAGGGCTTTGTCAAAGCCTGTTGCCGGATCGGTGACGACCTTGTCAGTTTCCGAGGACGGGCTGATTACGATTGCGGTGAAAGATAGCATCCTTGAAATTGAACAGCTGCCCGGTGGGCAGATACTGAGGCAGACAACGGACGCGAACCGGAATGTTAGTTCGGAAATTGAGTCGGCCGGCGGAAAAATTGTCATGGCTGAGTCCACTTATGTTGGATTCATTGCAACCGAAACAACGGAAAGCGGCGTTCTTTCAACCTACACGCTTGGTGATAAGTCCAAAGTCGTCGTCTATCAGCTCAACAATGGAACGCTGCTTACATCGCGTGAAACTGCCGACGGTGTAAAAAGTCCGCACACTGTCACAAGTCCCAATAACGTCGTTGTGGGTGAGATTGCGACTTCCACACCGTCTCCGACGGTAACGGCGGAGGCCACAACATTCACGCTGGCAGATGGAACAAAATTTGTGATCAAATTTAACGCAGAAACGGGCACAACGACATCCGAAAGAACTCTTTATTCTGCAACGAAATTGATGGGAACAGTAACTACAACGCAAGATGCGAACGGAACGGCACAAACAACATTCAAAGATGTTTATGGAAACACGTTAGGTGTGCAGGAGGGATCCCCGATTTCCGCTTCTGCGAACTTGGGAGCAAATGGCGAAATTAATGTTTCACTCGCCATGACTACGGGGCAGACCGTGACTCTTTCCTCCACAAATTCGCTTACGACGCTGACGATGACAAAAGGTGCGGAATCATCCACGCAAGTTTATGATCTAAAAGGAAGCGAAATCAGCCAGATTGACGGAGTAGTTCAAAATGTTACTTCGAGCACGGATCAGAATGGCAATACCGTGCTAACCATTACTTCGGATGCTGGCGCTGTGACGAGCGTTACCACTTCACCAAACGGTTTTACGATAGTTCAAACAACACAAACTGACGGAAGTACGACAACCGTTGTCACCTCGTCGCAGGGAACGGTTGCCGACATTGTAACCGATTCAGCGGCTTCAATTGTTTCTTCGCCAAGTCCGTTTGGAGGAACTCAGATTACAGTCGCATTTACTGATTCGACTGTTACTTCAGCAACGGATATGGCCGGTAATGTCATTGTGAAGGAAACCGACAAAGTTGGTAATGTGCAGACAACCGTGACGAATACCGAAGGAGTTGTAATTTTGGCAACAACTCAGGAAATTACGAGTGCCTCACCTGTAACCACCGATGCATCTGGAAATCAGCAGATTACTTATAAGACAGATACTGGCACCAGTTTTGTGGTAACCGAAGCCCCCTCGGGCCAAACGGTAATTCAGCAGACAAACGTGTATGGCACATTGAATACCACTAAAATTAGAGATTCAGATGGAAATCTTATTGCTCAGACTAGCGGAACCGTCACGTCCGTTTCATCGATTGAGGAGGGGCAAATCTTTATCGTTCAGATGTCAGGCAACCAATCCGTTGTTGTTACTCGAACGGATGCGGGAACTATCACTCAAATAACTACGAAAACAACAAGCTCGACAACACTCACGAGTGATGTGGGACAAACTGTTGTGTCTCTTGATGGTACTGTGTCCGGAGTTCCTGTCACAACCCAAGTGGATGGAGGAACGCAAACCACGTACACATTGACCACGGGCGCTCAATTCACGGTCACACAAACCGACGGTGGAAACACGGTGATTGAGTCTCAAAATCAGTTTGGGCAAGAGTCGCAAATCAAATTGTTGGATTCAAACGGTAATGTGGTTATGACTCAGGCAGGCACGGCTGCCAATATTGAAGTCGCGACGAATAGTTCAGGTAACGAGGTGGTTACCGTAACTACCACAGACAGTCAGCAAGTCACGGCCACTCAACAGTCCGACGGCACAGTCACCACAGCGACACAAGATATGAGGACTCAGGCGCAAAAAGATGCCGCGGCACGTAATGCCGCGATTGATGCTCAGATCGCGAGCATTGATGACGCGATAAAACAACTGCAAGAGGCTCAAGAGTCGGGTGACCAAGAGCGTATGGATGCTGCGCAGGCGTTTGCGGACGTCGTCATGATGAAAACCCAGGGGCTTAATAATTTGCTTCAGCAGATGGATGTGCAGAAAGCTGCTGGAGCATCCCAAGCCGAAATCGATCAAACATCGAAAGCGGCCGTACAGGCACAAACAGAACTCGCTGGAGCCCAGAAAGCCGCCGTGTCTGCTGCAAAAATTGACGCGAATGCAGTCGCGACACAACAAAGTGCGCAAACCGCGCAAAGTAATCTTGACGTGCAAGCGGCGGGGCAAATCATTAGCGATATCCAAGCAAGCCTCGCATCTGCTGAAGCGAATCTTGCGACTATTCAACAGCTGGCCCGGGAAGGATTTGTTCCCCAATCAGCGGTTGAAGCCGCACAAAATGTGGTAACACGTCTGGCCGAGCAGGCAGCAAATGTAACGAGGGCATCTCAAGCAGTCAGCAGTTTGAGTGATGCTACGGGAGCCATCTCCCAGGCAACCGCCAGAACGCAGAACGCGACGGAACTCGAAAGCGCTCGCACGCTTGAAACCACAGCCCGCGATGCTGTGGCATCAGCTCAAATGACGCTCGCCATTCTTCAGGAATTGCAGGCCAAAGGAGTGGTCAGCGAACAGGTTGTTCAGGAAGTTCAAAAACAAGTTTCTCAGCTAGAATCCAATTTGGCCGCTATCACACAAATCGCAAATCAATTTCAGCGCATGGCGGATTTGCAAATGGAAATCCAAATGCTTCTTGATGCCGCCGCAGCAACGAACGATCCGGCGCTCGCACAAAAGGGAGTTCAGGCAGCACGTGAATCACTCACAGAATTGAATCAAATTGCCACCGCTCTTGCGCAAAATCTTTCAGTTGCGGCCGCGGCCAACATCAATCAAACAAACACGGAAATGACCAGCCGTGTTTTGGCGATGGAAACAATTGTGAGTGACAGGCAAGCGGCTCCGCAAACAACGCAGGCAATTACTGATGCCCAGCAGCCCGTGACGGACACTACCGCCAGTGTTCAAAACACCGCAAACCCGATTGATGCCGTGGCGATATCAACCCAAATTCAGACCTTGATCGCGCAAATTCAATCTCAAATGGAAGCTGCCGGCGCGCTTCAGAAAATTATCGCCGAGACCACGGATCCGACAGTCATGAAAGCTGCGCGTGATGCGCTGGCCGCTATCGAAATTCAGGTGAAATCCGCCATGGCAAGTATCGATGCGTTGACGCAAGCAGTCGCACAGCGAACAGACGCTACACCCGAGATTATCGCTCAAGTTTCTCAGGCCGCTCTGCCCATGGATAATATGAGAGCACTCAGTGCGATGACGGGAGAATCTCTGAAGACGGCTGAAACCATGATGAATTTGTTAGCCCAGTACGATGCTTTAAATAGCAAGTTACAAGATTCCCGGGTGAACATTCTGGAAAAAATGGGGATTTTCGCGCAGATGGTGGCGCTAGCCGATCAAATGCCGGCGGTGCAGCAGGCAAAGATTAAACAAATAACGACTTCCACATTCAATCTAGCCATACAAACGAAGGCATTCGGCCCCATCATGGATGCTCTCGACTTTAACGCGCAACCCGGACAGCAAAAGCCAGTTGCTTTTGTGATGGAAGAAAATGCATTCACTCTCTCGATGCTCGAGAGAATTCAAAAACTTGGGTACGAGGTTCTGATTGTTGTTGTGGGTGGCAAATTTGTCGTCTATTCCACGGGAACTACGGAAGAGGTTCGAACCACTGATGCGTTAACCGCATTTTTAAATTCGGATCAGGTAAAACTTCTGACGCACAATCATCCGGAGTCAGGAGAACCGTCCAGCACCGATATTCAAGGCTTTTTGGATAGCAAGAAAGCTTATGAGTTGATCGTTACGCCCGACGGGGGAAGAATGATCAGTCTGGATGCGGCCGGCAACGTGA
Source organism: Candidatus Omnitrophota bacterium (assembly GCA_016214265.1). Taxonomy (GTDB): domain Bacteria; phylum Omnitrophota; class Omnitrophia; order Omnitrophales; family JACROU01; genus JACROU01. Next base: position 31,781 of record JACROU010000024.1, on the reverse strand, counting down.
TTGTAACCAAATTGAGCCTGGATGATTTACTCAAACTGCTTAATCTTGAAAAATCAGCGTCCGAAGAAAACATCCTGGCCCTTGTTCAATTACTCAGACTAGTCAATGAATCACAGCAAGTTGTTTTGGCCACATTCCGGGCACAAAACAATAATGTACCAGTCCCTGTTGTCGCTGTGTCAACTCCTTCAAGTACCGTCACCTCGGCTCAGGTTTTTGCATCCTTTGAACGTGCACAAGCCGCTGGTACCGGTCTCACCGGCGTACAACTTGAGCTTGCAGTGAATACACAACTTCTGGTTGAGAGTCGATTACTGCTGACTCAACTGGCAGTAGAAAAATCACACCTTGATACCAGTGCAGTGCTTCAGCTACTGATTGATAATGTCTTAAATTCTGCAGAAGCTTTAAACGCAGATTTGGCGTCGCGTGAAGTCACCAGCGGCGCTGAATTTGATACCGCCCAGAACTTGCTAAATTCTTCTTATCTTGAAAGTCTTCGAGTTCTTGCGCAATTGGCAGTTCAAAATTATCAGCAGGGCAGAGACAGCGCCTCCCTAAAAGATCTCTTCATCAAAATTACAAAAGGTGTTGATGCAACCCGATCTGTTGAGGGGTTAAAAATCCAGAGCGGTGTATTCACGCTTATTGACGAACTTGTCCTTCAGGGACAAATGGAGCTTGCAGCGGCCATCCTGGAAGATGCTTTGGTGAACGGAAACGTTGAGTTGATCGCTTTAAGCGAGCTTGAGATTGAACTCTTCGGTACCGCAAGCCTTACTAATGAAGGGGCGGAAGTGCAGATGACTCGGGGAGACGCGGGGCAGGTAAAAAATTCGTTGGACCGGGGAATAAAATTGGCCCTCGAAATGACTGGCGGAATTGGGCTTCTCAACGAAGTTGCTGTATTTATCGGAGCCGGAACTTACAGCATTGATTCGAACAGTAAGGAAATTCTCTACATCAGCGAAGCGGATTTGAAGGATCCGAAAGCACTGGCCATTAAAATCTCTCAGATGATTGAAAGACAGCAAGGCCTTGTCAAGGAAGCGCCAGCGGCGGTTACTGCCAGGGAAGCGTATGAACGAGCCGTGGAGAATTTGATGGACTCAGTTGCCTCCGAATCAACGGATGCCGCGAGTCTCGTCGCTCGTCTATTTATGAATCGAGATCTCTCCGAAATCGATGCCGAAACACTCCGGCTTTTTGCTGAAAATATCAACAAGATCGACAAGGTGCTTCTGATTTCGATTCTCGAAAATTATCAGGGTTCACCTCGTTTGCTGGTGAATGCCCTTGCGCGCGGTCAAGTCGTCATGGCTCAATTGGGAGGAGAAGTTCGTGAGGGCGGAAAAGTTGCCGTCGCAGTGATGGAAGGCACGGCGGCAATTATATTCAGTTCGAGTGTAGATAAAACAGACAGTCTCATCGTGACAGATCATTCTATTGTCCTGGAAGGCACAGCGCTCAATATCAACCGTGGAGATAATCGAACTACTTTTGGTGACAGAGAGACTCCCCAGCTTGAGCTGAAAGGCGATATCATCGGACTGGATACCTCGCGAGACATAAATGGAAATCTTGTCGCAAAAGTGATTACCTCCGAAGGTGGGGAATATTCCATCACCATGGATCAGCAAGGAAATATTTTGCGAGTGGATGTATTCAAACAGGGGGGGCAGACCGGACTTGTCAAAGATGCCGAGGGTCGTCCAATGCCGATTATGAGTTTGGCGCGAAACGACGTAGGATTTGTGGCTCAGGATGCTAATGGAAACGTGCTGATGACGATTGCAGGGCATAACGGACTTAAAATCAGCTCTGTTGCATCAGCAGATGGTTCAACCACCACCAGAATTTCAACCAACGATTCCGCCAGAAAAAATCAATCGGAAATAATTATTCAAAACGCAACGGGCAATTTGGTTTCAAGACTTTCCGTGCTGAATGACAAGCAGATGGCTGTTTATGATACCAACCTGAAACTGGTGATGAATATTGAGGCCGATGCCTCTCAATCGCTCGCACGGTCCGAAATAACGGCTGATAGCGCTGGACGAGTCTCAATCAATTACCTCGACGCGGCCGGAGAGGTTGTGAAAACAGATTCATACCTTGTCACGGCCAAGCAGAAATTGACTTCCGAAGAGTCATCCCGAGCCGACAAAATCGGACAGCTAGTCACCCAAGCCAATCAATCCCGTCAGGAGGCTAGCCGTGCAACTGAAAATCTCACAAATTTAAAACGCACTCAGGCAGAAGCTCTACGGCGTGGCGTTAATCCAGCTTATGTTACCAGGTCCAGTTTCCTGGAAGGCCAATTGGGTGTTAATCAGATGCGGATAAAATCGCTTTCAAAATTGGCTCAAGTCGAAACGGATTCCGCGGCGCGCGCAGCTTACGAAAGAAGAATCGCCCAGCTCGAGACTCAAAATGATCAGCTTGCCAAAGAGCTGGAAACGCTCAAGGCCTCACCCGATTACGTTTTAACAGACGCAATGAAAGCCGCGATGGATTCCCGGATAGCTGAAGTGCAAGCCCAAGCGCAAACACTTGAGGCCCAAGTCAGAGAAACGGATCAGCAAATCGCAGTTCTGAAAACGGCTCAAATTCAAGGGCCGACTCAAGCTTTTGCACTTGCAGGAACAGCGCTTTTAACAGCCATTCAGCAAAAACTTAGCAACAACGAAAATCTGACGGCCTTTGAGATCAGCCAGCTGCTCACCGATGCATCATTGAGATCCAATGCAAAGCAGGCGGAAGCGTGGCTCGAAATCATGGCCAAGGTTATTTCACAACAAGAAAGCCGGTATGAGGCCCAACGGAGCGCACTTGAAGCGCTCAGGAAATCTGAGAAAGCGGATCCGAATGAAATTGATGCCAAGGCCAAAGCATTAGAACTAGCGCGGCTAGACATTATCGGTCTGCGTTCATTTGCGACCTCGATTATTCAGACGATGGGACTTAAAAATGTTTTGTCTCCAAGTGCTGTGCCACAGGCGACGAAGGCTACCGAAAAGGCTGCAGCACGGGTAGCAAGCGAACAACTGCTTCAATTGCGCCATGAACTGAAAGTTTTGGAATCTACCCGTTTAGCCGATATGAAACGTCTCGATGCTCTCAAAAAATCCATGCCGACACGAGCCGGGCCGGAACAAGAGGCGGCACTGGAAGCAGAACTCGCCAAGGCTCAGTCGGATCTCAAATCAGTTTTGGCGAAAGAGACCACGATCAGACAACAAATCGCCCTTCTCGAACGCGAAGCACCTCGTGGTCCGCCGGCGCGAGTAACTGCATCGCTTGAAGCAGAACGCGGAAAGGTGGTTTCGGAGCGAGACACCAAACGGCAGGCGCTATCGGATAGCGGCAAATCAAGAGAAGCGAGAAAAAGCGCAGTGGGTTCGCACAGGGAAATTATTGAAAAAACGCTCATCGGCAAGGGGAAAGCGCTAGGCGGTGTTATCTATAAGGAAGTCATCACTTCCCAGAATGGTGTAACAGAAGTGATTATGCGCGCGGATGAAAACGTGGGAACGAAAGAACAGCGCGCTCTCGCCGTATTCATTAACGAAGCTGTCGATGATTACGTCAAAACGATGGATGGTTTTTCTCAGCTGGGAATTCGAAATGATGTGGAAGTATTTCTGGCCGTCGTGAATCTCGCCATCAATGGCAACACCTTCCACTTAATTCCTGCCGGTACCGGAAAAACAGCGGTTATTTTTGCTGCTGCCGCGCATTTGAATCAAGCCTTCAAAAACGATAAAGAAAAAAATAAAAATTCTGCGCTCCAAAAGCATCTGGACTCCATCGGCCGGGTGAACGGGGATATCACGATATTTGCTCTACCGAATGAAGTGCTGTTTACGGAAACGGTGGAGGATAAAGATTTAAATAAAATGATAGAGAGAAAGAAGATGAATCGCATGGTGATCAAGCAAGAGGACTTGCAGGCCATTGCGCAAGGCGATACCGAAAAGCTTGAAAAGTTAAGAAAGATGAAAGCAGAAGGCGGCATTATCATCGTGGAGGCCACCACCATTGATTTTCTCAATAACGAGCTTAAGGACACCAAGGGTGAGAAACAGTTAAACGTCCGCGATTTGCAAGCGCAGAAGAATTTAATCGAGTTTCACAAACTGATGGTCTCCAATAACCGCACGATTTACGATGAAGCCGATACCAACGCCGATGCCAATGGCGTACAAAAACAAGGCAAGGATTCGGAAGATATAATTGCCGAAAGCGCGCAAAATAACATTTCAGAGATTGATGACATCCTTCTCGGTTTCGAGATTAAGGGGAAAGGCAAAATCGGCGAGCTTAAAGGAAAAGATTATCTGGACGCGTTAAGAAGTCTGACTTACGTCAGGTTGTATGACCACAAATCAGACAGAATCATCGGCCCGATGTCGTGGACACAATATTTAGAGCAAAAAGCCCAGGGAAAAGCCGCGGTGATTCACGATGTGAAGTTTGATTTGAACAATAAAGAACTGCTGGATGTTTTGTCAGAAGCCCTAGCGAAGAAAATGCCGGGCGTTACGGCTGCTGAAGCGGCGAAAATGATTCAGATGAAAGATTCCGAATTAGACTCGCTTGTCGAAGATCGCCGCGAAATCGTCAAAGAATTCCGCGCTTCACTCGTTGGCCTGTCTAATTCGCTCAAACAATATGAAGGTCGTCAAATCGCTTATTACGCTGAAATGTTCGAGAAAGAGGGCGTCAAAGCGCCGCGTCAGCTCACGCAAAGCGAGACCAATCTGCTTCAGCCGCTCATGGTCGATATCCGGGATATGGGGCTCACACCGGCGCAAATAAAAATTCTGATTGAAGGGACACCGACCACGGACACCAAAATTGTGGCGCTTCGGGCGAAGGAAACATTCAAACGCGCTGCCAAAGAAAATCTGATTTCATTCACGCAATATTTTGAGCTTCGAGACACGATCAAAGTGATGGCGGGTAATGCGGTTGCTCCGCAATTGCAGCAATCCGACGCCTACCTGCAGGCGTTCACTCAGCTGATTTTCTTAAGATTCCTGGGAAAAGACATTAAGAAGGCGGAAGCGCGCAAAGATTTTCTCTCAAAGATTAAAAAGTCGGCCGAGTCTATTCGTTCCTCACGGCTTGAAACGATTATGGCGTTCCGGAAAGGTGGATCCGATTTCAGCGGGTTTTCAGGCACACTGATGCACATGAAAAATATTTTAGAGAAAATTTATAATGTGGACGTTGCCAAATATGTGTACGCCAATGCCTTTGATCAGGGGTGGTTCACCAAAGACAATATTTCGCAATCAAGAGATATTCGCACCGCACTTGATAATATTAACGTGGATAAAGACTCGTCAAGTTTTCATCACGTGTTTCTAGATGGGCAATCAGACATCGATGAAACCGCGGAGATGATCAATCCGTTACAGGAAAAATTATTGGCAAGCGGTCAGTTTCAAACGGTATTCATCAAAGATCAGGGAACCAAGTGGATTAAGCTCACGATGAAGGATGGGAAAGTAGTAAGGTCGACGGAATCGCTGTCGGAAGGCTTGAAATCTTATTTGATGGACGCCAAGGCACGTGGAGAACGGGTAGGCGTATTTTTTAACCTGGGCGCGACACGCGGTGTCGACGTTTCCACGGGACCGGATGTGGCTTTTCACGCTTTTGCCAATTCCGAGACCAATATGTATGACTTTGAACAGCTGGTCAAACGCGATCGAGGTGTCCGCATTCGCGTGACGGACAAAAACGGAAAAGTTTCCGATCAATTCGTTTACGCCCGCACGGCGGGTGCTGCCCAGATGTTCCGGGAAGGGAAAATCACAGCCGAACAACTTGCCGCAGAAGTCAATCGACCGGATGGACTCTTTACGACAAGCCCTAGTGATGCCGGCGTCAACAACATGGCTTTATATCATTCAGTGGATGTGAGTTTCATTGGCGGATTTGCGGCCAGAGACCGTGAAGGTAAAGTAATCGAAGAGTTTAAAACCACGGACGATATTCGAAATTCAAGAGAAGTGATCGTTGATGAAAACTGGCAAATTGTTGAAAATGAAATTCCGGGCAAAACCCGCCGCGTCCCATTGGCCGTCGTTGCCCTCCGGAACACATTTCAGGACAACGAAACCTATTCGGTGCAAAAAAATATGTATCGGGCCCTCACCGATTCGCAGGATGCCGCGCTGGTGACATTCCTGGAAGATATGAAAGCCAATGTTTTAGCGAATACAAAACTATCGGCAAGCGAGAAGGACGCTATCATCCAAGTGCTCTCAAAAGAGCGTGCTAAATTTCAGGAGCAGAAAGGAAAGAACACCGACACGAATTTAGGCGGCGCTCAGAAAGGAATTGACGGCCTGCGCAATAATTTAAAGAAAAACAAATCATTCCTCGAGGCCATTTTAAAAACCGCATCGAGAGCCAGTGCATTGCCTGAAGCGATTCGGAATCAGATCGAGGCACAAATCAAAGCCATGAATCAGATGGGCGAGCTGACGCTAAACGATACGTCGAAAACGCTGTATCTGGAGGCAGATGGTTCAAAATATATCGTGGTCGATGCCACCGGTAAAGTGATTGAGTCACAGGTGGAAGGCGTTAAAGTGGGGATGGTCGTTCCGGATCTGGCGCGGGCGCCGACACGTGAAGCGTTTGATCAAACGAAAGAATTAAACTTAAACGGCCAACGCTTGAAAGAACATGGCATTGCCGAAGCCAGAAGTCCCGCCGAAGTCGCACGTCTCATCAATCAGAAAATTCGCGAAACCGATATCCCCAGAGTGGCTCCGCAGCCCTCGGCTCAGCATTTCGTTACCACCCGTGCTATTTCCGCCTCCGATAACGTCAAAGAACTTGAGAAAGAAAATATTATCGAAAAAGGATCTGTTACGGACGCGGAATTCCAGCAATTAGTCAAAACGGCCCGCGAGCAGGGATATGTGGACGGACGCGGCAAATTGACAGCGACCGGTGAAGATTTGGTGAAGGCGTTCGCCGCGATGAAAACATCGAAAGAAGGGGTTGGCGGAGCTGTGCAGAAACTTAAACCTCTGCTTAAAGTGTTGGGTATTCCGCCTCCGAAAGATGAGGACGAGAAAGCGTTGATTGCCGCATTGGCCGCGCTGATGAAGGATAGAACGATTCCGGTCTGGATGATCAATTCGGATCTACTCAAAACCGTACTTCCCATGACGAATTTTCTTGATCTCTTGAGCAAATCCGGCGTTGATTTGAGCACGCACGAGATTAAGGCGGAGATTACTTCTGCGCTAAGCAATCGAAACCGTGGCCTCGCGATGGCAGAACTCGTCGATAAGCTTGCAGCAAATATCGCGGATAAAAATGTCGCGAGACAATTGCAGAACGCGGTCAAGCCCATTATCAATTTTGAGAAGGAGCAGGAGAAGCGCTTCTACCACGGCCAGGATTTGAAAGACAAAATGGATAAAACGATGGAGAAAAAAGCGGTCGCTCGTGCCCGGCTTGATGAAACGCTTGGAGAAATCAAGGGACCGTTAAAGGGATTAAAGAGTTGGGTACGAAATGCCATGGTGACGTTGGCATCGCCGCGTGACCTGTTGTGGCCCAGTGTTAGAACCCGCGTCGCACAAACGTGGAATTCCCTGGAAATCGGATTCGCGAATTATTTCAGGAATAACTCTGTCGGAAAACTTCAGGGTGCCGCACAAAGTTTGGCTTCAGTCTCTAAAGAAGATCCCGTAAAAATCATGGCCCAGCTGGCCTTGCTGCTTCAAACCTCTCCTATTAGTTTGGATGCCCAGGCAGCTTTGATGGCGGTCGCCGCGTCAAAGAATGGGGGAAGCATCGCGAAAATGCGTCAGGATGAAATTCGCCGCTTCGCCGCGAATGTGGATGCTTCGATTGCTGCCCGGGATTTCAAGACCAAACAAAATCCCGGCGCTTACAAAGATATTCCCGGTCCAGCTGAAATTGGACAAACGGCACTGGCCCTCACTCTTCATGAGCAACGGGGCGCGGTGAGAAACGCGCTGGCCAAAATCGGATATGCTCTCGCTTCACCATTCTCATCGAATATGCGTGCTCAATCTGTGATACGCGACATTGCCCGTGCCCTGATTGCTGAGAAGGTTCCCGTATCCGATGAAGAAAAGGAATTGTTAATCAACGGGGTTCAGATGCTGGTTTACAGCCTGAATCATCCAGAGGATAAAACCATCGACGCCAAGAAGATGGTTTCGCAGCTAGCGAAAATCATTAAAACCATCAACAAAATAAAGAAAGCGGATAAGGATAATGAAACTCAGAGCGCTTACGATCAACTTAAAGACAATGGCATCGAAAAAATACGGACTTATCTTAAAGAAGCTAAGGGGGGTAAAGGAGCGAGTGATCACCAGACTTCTCTTAATGAAATTGAAGGAAACTTAAAATCCGCTTTGGAGCAATTAAAAATCAAACGAGGAAAACTGGCTAACTTGCAAAAGGCCGTTGATTTACTGCGCCAAGCCGACGCCATTCAGGAAAAACAGCCTGAAAAAGCGCAAGCATTACGCGATAAAGCAGAGGCTATTGTCAATCGAGCGGAGCCAAAAGTTACAACGGAAATAGACAAGCTGGCCAAAAAAATTACCACAGCGGTTACAGCCGAGCGAAAAACATGGGATGATTTGCTAAAAGAACTGCCGCAGCTAGGCGCATTTATCGCTCCGTTAATTTCAAAGACCATTCAGGCTGACCGGGAAAATAACGCCCCTGTGAATGAAGCGGAATACAAAGAGCTCGCCCGCTTCCATGATGAAAAGACGGGAATCGAGGCGATGCGCTCCTACGCGGAGGGAAGGAAAGAATTGCCCGCGGGAATGACGAAGGAAGAAGCACAAGCAAAACTCGAGCAGCTCGAAAAAGAATATGCGGATTTCAAGGCCACCACAGAGCTCGGGAAAATTTACGCTGAAATCGAGAAAAAGGCGCAGCAAAAAGCCGGAGCGATGATGCGTGAATCGAAAGTGGACGACCGTGTTTTTGTTGTCCGTTTTAATCCGGATACAAAATCCATGAGTTCTCGTGAATCTCTGGCAGTGCAAACAAGCAACGAGAAAAATGCTCAGGGCAAAACCATCTTCTACGTGGATGTGCACGGCCATTTCCTGAAACGAACCGGAGAGCTGCGGAAAGTGCACGATCGGCTTTTCTGGCAGTTAATCGATAATGACCTTGAGGAAGAAATTCGTGGCCACAGTATTCCGAAACATGACTTACGACTTTTCAATCGGGCCCATACGTTGGAAGAAGACGCGCGAAAAGGAGACCGCGTCGCTCAACTGGCAATTGACTATGTCAAAGGACTCAACAATCTTGATGACATTAACGCCTTCCTCGCTAATCCTCGGGAAGCGCTTTCAGTTTATCTGCGAGAGCTTGTTGACCGTGGTGTCATTAATGAGAGTGAAATTCAAACTATCGCCCAAGAGCTGTTTGCAAACGTTGACGTATTCGCAAAACGCGACAAAGCCGTTTTTGAAACCTGGAACATTAACCGGGAAGGCATGAACCGGCTCGAGGAACAGCTAAAGGAAAAACAAAAAGATTCGATTCGCGCCATGCTCAGCGAGCGTCACAAAGAACTTTCCAAAGACAAAGCCGCGCTTGAAGCCCAGACAAACCGGATGTTTGATGAGAAACTGAAGAAAGGGCAGGCGTGGATCTTCGACTGGAAGGAAGCCTACGCCCACTTTACCCGCGGTGGAGCGAACAATCAGAATCTGGTCAACAGCATCGCCGGCATTATGTGGTATGCGCTTTCCTTTAATATAGGTAAGAACCTGAACGGAACCGAGCAGGAAATCCGGGATGAGGTGGCTAAATTGATCCGGAATGAGTGGTTCCAGTGGTGGTGGACGTCGGAACTTAAGGATCCGGACACCGGTCAGACCTATGATCAGGCTATCGCCGATGAGGTGATCCGAATCAATCAAGATTATCAGCGAGCATTGAGTCAGACTCCAGAAGACAGAAAACGAACCGAGAAAAATCTTGTTACGGCCGCGCTAAACGGAATCGAAGAACTCGGACAGGGCAAGCCAGTTTCTCATTTAACATTACACTCAAGGCAAATTGCTCCGAATGTTCTTGACCAGCACTTCGCGAAAACAGAACTGACTGAGGCAGAATTGGCGACGATGGATTGGAGCAAACTAAATGACGGACAAGATCATTATCTGTTCCGTAAAGACGCAACAGGAAATATCACAAGTTTCGCCCAAATTCCGGTTGAACTTGTTCAGGAAAAACTTCTTGTAGCGGCGAAAAGAATCGAAGATCTGAATAACAAAATCTACGATCAGGCACAAGCAGGAAAACTGGATGAGGCGCGAATTGCTTATGAGCAGGCAAAAAAACTTGATAAAACATTGCCGGCAAACCTCAAAACGTTCGTCCAAACTAAATCCATCATCGACCAGACTTTGAAAAACACCGTTTTGATTGATCCATCGAGCGAAGCGGGGGCTCAACACAGAAACGACTTTGTAAATACCCAGCGGCTTTTTAATCAGCAATGGAATTTTGACCCGACTCATGCAGCCGGCGTATATATCAATCCAACTAAGGCAGAACAATATAGAGACTTTGCGAATAAAAACCGAGAAGAAATTCAGGCGCAGATCCCAGCGCATGTTTTGAAAGCCGAACCTGATATTGTGGATTCGATCATTCGCGGAATTCAAATGACGAACAAACTTTTTCAAGACTCAAAGGGTGTTGGTTTCGTGAAATTTTCAAAGAACCTCCATCAAGACGCTGAAGGGCGTGACACGACATTTAACGCGGTTCATGAACTCACACATGCGGTGGATTGGATGGCTCTTAGCAAAGATCAGCAGGCAGACATCAGAAAAAGAGTTATGAGTTTAGCAGGCTATCAAAACGCGAAAGAAGCTGTGATGAAAAAAGGCTATGAAGGATTTGTAAATAATGATTATCGAATCGTGGAGGAATTGCTGGCCTATTACAATCAAGGTCACGCTGGAATCATCAGTCAGTTTTCTCCAGAAGATCAGAAAGCATTTGAAGCCATCCTACATGAATTTGGATTCACTTATCAAAAGGCCGTCGTCGAACGTCTCGCCGAAGCTCTCCAGAAAAATCCAGAGGTTTTTCCGGGATCAAGATCTGTGGAAGATAAGCTGAAAATGCTGAAAGTGGAAAAGGGGATCGAAATTGGCAAGGAAATCGCACCAACATTACCAGAACAATTGGCTACGGGACAACCTGCGTTGCCCTCGGCAATTTCTCCTGTCGCCGGCAAATCCCTCGGCGTCGGCACTGTCGCCCCGGCGATTCCGACCGCGGGACTTGAAACCATCCTGATTCAGCGGGCCAGTGAGTTGTATCCGGCTCTCAAGATTTCTCCTTCTGTCATCACAACAAAAACGTTCAGTTCCGAAATGGCCGGCGTTGAAGCTTACACCGATCTCAAGAACCGCACGATCGTCCTGAATGCCGATCTCGTTAAGCGAGCGCAGGCGGGGGACCGTGAGGCGATGGACACGCTTACCCTGAACCTGATTCACGAGTCGACGCATATTGAAAATATCGATAATCCGCAATTGAAAAATATTACCGATCCCGTTTTGCGGGCTGCCATGGATGAGTTCAAGGCCTATCAACGGACAGAAATGGCCGCCCGCAAGCTAGGCAATTTCGCGCTGGCCAAAACGCTTTCGACATTCAACCGGGAACTTAATCGCGCCATCATTACGAAACAGACGGATAACATTTTTATCCGATACGCACTTCGAGAAAATGTGCATGTTTCGATGAGCGACCTGACAGATATTGCGTTTCGGATCGACGCCTTGCCAATTTCTGACGGCGAGAAACGGGTGCTCCGTAATTCATTCTGGAAAGGAACAGTTTCAGCCCGACTGAGCCCGATCGGGGGAATGGAAGCTCTTAATTTGGCCAGCTTCAGTCATGTGCTGGATGAAATTATCGCGAATTCAGAAGCCGCAGCCGGCAAAAAACCTGAAGGCGACATGTCCAAACAAGGATTCGTCATCGCGGATGAAAACATCTCGACAAAAGAAGAATTCCAGAAACTCATTGATCCGCTCTCGGACACTTCTGACCAAGTTCACTACATTCTCGTTCCGCAAGAATTAGCTGGTGAACTGAAAAGTCCGCTGATGGCAAAAGTAGTTCCGGGCACGAACGGCCTTCATGTTGTTGAGGTGAAGAGCCTCGCGACTCCGGATATTGTCCGCGAAATTGAGAAGAAGGGCGGTAACAAAAATAATATTGTGAATGTCAGCCAGAATAAAGAAGAAGCCGGAATTATTTCAGTGGTGTATCAAAAGACGCCATCTGACCAAACGCTCACCAAAGATGATCACGAGACCCTAAACAAATTCCTGTTTGAAGCGGGACGCTATATTTCCCGTGATCCAGCAGGTGGCCTGAAGGCATTGCAAGAAGCCGAAATTGTCGCTCCGGGCGCTAAAATGCCAAATGTAATTAAGTTAAACTTTGCCGCCGTACTTGCTCTGGCCAAAGCGATGCTGCAGGAACTCAAGGCCAAAGAAAAAGTTAAGAGAGCCGCCTAGCGGAAGTTGGTCCTTCCCGGGCTCTCTTTTAATTCCCCCCACGCCTTCCTATTAATAAACAGGCAAGAGGAAGATTGGGCGCGGGGGGAATTTTTTTTGATTATTGACAGTCGATGAAGATTCAAAATGCTAATCTCAACAAGAGCTGGAAATCGTGCTACGCGCTTGCTTGACTCAGAGAAGAACTACGTTTTGCCTGTTTTGGTAAAGGAAATGAGATTTAATAGCATTCTAACCCTTTTAGATAAAAATACTTGCAATAATATAAAGTTTATGTAATATATATATTACATAAACTTACATGAGGAAACATGACCAAGGATAAATTGAACAACATTCCAACGATAAGAGAAATACTTACTCCCTATAATCCCTGGTGGGAAAGCGGCGAAGTTAAAACAGAAGTCTTTAAACGCCCCATCTTTCATAAAATTTACAAAGATCTCTTATCGCTCAAACAAATTATTTCCATCACCGGCCCCAGGAGAGTAGGTAAAACCACCATTTTGAAGCAAGTCATTCAAGCGCTGATCCGCGACGGTCACGCAAAACCAAACGAGATCATTTATTTTTCTTTTGACGATCCCTTAATGGCGGAGCCCTATGTTGGGGAGCGATTTTTTGATGAATTGATCAAATGGGCTGACGTGACACATAAAAGTCAAACGGTCTATTTTTTCCTTGATGAAATTCAAAAATTTGAACTCTGGGAGCGCTATCTAAAAAAATATTACGATTTGGGATTTTCGGTACGATTTGTTGTTTCTGGCTCTGCATCTTCGCCGATATTCCGAAAAAGCCGTGAGAGTTTATTAGGACGGATCAAGGATAACCACCTTTCACCTTTTTCATTTAAGGAATTTGTTTACTTTCATAAATCGGACGATCAAGAGTTGCTTGATTTTGTGAAACATGCCCATGATTTCGGATACAAATTACAGCGGGATACCGTCCTCGATTGGAAAGCAATCCATTCTGAAGCTGGGCCTCTCAGTGTATCTGGACGAGTGTTCGAAGAGCTAAACAGGCAGTTAAACACTTATTTTATTGAAGGCGGTTTTCCAGAGGCGTGGGAGATTAAAGATATTGTGAGAAGGCAAGAATATCTCTTCGATAACCAGGTTCAGAAGGTTATTTTTGAGGATCTTGTTATTGCGACTGAGTTTCGAAAGCCGGAAAAAATTAAAAGTTACTATCTGTCATTAGTTGAGCAGCCCGGTCAGGGAATTAATATTGAAAAGTCATCACAACGGATTGGCGTGAGCCGCGCCATGCTCGAAAAATATCTACCTCTTCTGGAAATGACGGATTTGGTGAAAACCTTACCGCGATTTTCAAAACGGCCCCTAAAGTTCAGACGGGGCAGCGTGAAATGTTATCTGGTCGATTTGGCTTTGCGCAACGCGATTTTTAAGCTGAATGAGAATCTTTTAGAAGATTCGACCATCATGGGTTTTTATGCTGAAAATTTGGTATTCAACGCGCTCCGGCAATTTGAGGGCGCCATTGAACTTACTTTTTATAAAGATGCCCGGCGGGAGCTTGATTTTGTTGTCCATGTAGGCGGGAAACGATATTTACCCATTGAAGTTAAATACCGGGATTCGGTGGACGATCTTCATGCGATTAGGTACTTTATGAAGGAATATGGGCAGACTTCGGGTATTGTTGTGACAAAGAGTATCTTTAAGAAAACACCTGAAGATAAAAACCTGCTTTTTATCCCACTGTCCATTTTTCTGCTGTTTTTTTAACTGAACGGAAATTCACAGCCGCAAGAGAAAAATCAGCCAGGTAGTGATTTAATCGGCAAGAGGTAGACTGGACGCAGGGGGAATTTTTTTTTGTTTTTTTTGTTAATTTTGACTTCTGTCCCTCCGGATGCTATCTTTCCACTATTCCGGGCCTGTCACAGAAAGGATTCTCCACTGAACAATGCACAAAACTCTCATTAGGATTTGCAGCACAATCGTTCTCATCGTATTCACATTTTCTTCGATCTGTCAGGCCGCACCGTTTGCTCCGGCGCAAATACAAATACTTGATACTACAGAGAAAAATTTAACAAACAGTCTTCTTGAAGAGCTCCCGTCCTCAATCGGCAAAATTGACTCGTCATGGCTGATTCCCAAGTTCAAGAATCCCGCAGCTGGCAAAAATCCTCTGGTTATTTTTATTCAGGAAGCTCATGCCAATTATCCAGCTCAGAAAAACATTGCTTTAATGCTCGCGCATTTTCAGAAAAAACTGACCGCGGCAGGATACAAAAACGAAATAGCCATTGGTGTCGAAGGCGCTTTTTCGGACGAGGAAATCAATCCGGTCGCTTTTCGCGCGTTTCCGGTGCCAAAAATTAGACGGGATGTTTCGGAATCGTTCCTTCGCGATGCAAAGATTGACGGAGCGGAATACTATGCCGCCAATATTAATTCGCGGGCACGGATTTTCGGAATCGACGATCGGGAGCTTTATCAGAAAAATCTTAAGGCGGCACGTTTGTTCTTTCTGATTCAGGACAATTTCAGGGGAGAGCTTTCGGATATTCGTCGTCATATCGAAAAATTAAAACAGAAGGCATATACCAAACCCGTAAAGGATTTAGAATCAAGCATTAACCGTTTAAATAAAGATTCTACGACGTTACCGCTTCATCTGGCGCTTCTCGCGCAATCCGCAAAACTTGCTAAAATCGATCTTCGGCAATATCCGAACGTGGCGGAGCTTTTCGGTAAGATCCGGCATTTGGGACAGCACGTTTCTGAAGGGCAAATTCGCTCGCTCGAAAACTTTCACGAGACTTTTGATCAGATCAAGAATCTGGAGGAATTCATCTTCGATCGATTAGCCAAGTCGCGGGATGAAAAAACAGTTTTGCGGGCCGATAGCATTCTAGCGCTATTGGAAAAAGCCGGCACGCTCTCTTTGACAAAATCGGAATTCGACACCTTGAAGCTGAAAATAAAAACTCTCGGGGATGCATCAATTTGGAAGGCGTTGGATGATTTGCTTGAGCGGCGGGGAAGCGGTTTCCGAAGCCAGGATAAAATCCGCGCTGTGCGCAATCTAATTGGTCCCGCACTTGATTTTTATGATTCCGCTGAAAAACGAGACCGTTCATTCGGCTTAAATATTGAGCGGCTGATGAAGGATAAGCGGCAAGATGTTCTTTTTGTTATTACCGGCGGCTTTCATAAAGACGGCATAACGGCTATGCTGAAGGAAAAGGGCGTATCGTATCTCACTTTTTCCCCAAAGATGAATTCAAAGTGGGAATCTTCAGCATATTGGGATTTGCTGAAAAGCGCCCCTAATTCTCCGGCGAATTTGCTGGCGGAAAATTCCAGTCTGAGACAGCCGCGGGAAGACTATTCTACAGAAGCGGTTATCACACAGATCGGAGCGCTTCCTTTCTATGAGAAAGAAACTCTTGCCGCCGCGGCTTCGTTAGGCTTTCTGCCGCCGACACCTGACAACATTTATGAGCAGGTCATTCTCGCGTATCAAAGGGAGCTCGAGCTTTCAGCGTCAGATCCCAAAGTTCAAAATAATCTGAGAATTCTCAAGCGCATTCTTGCTGAAATTTCGAGTCGCCGCGGGAAGAACGAGCCGATTCAGCTCAACAACTTGGAATTTGACACAAAGGAGGGAAAACTGACTGTTTTCGTCCAGCGCGAGAATCCAGCGACCCAGGAGTTTCAGCCTCCTATTCCCGCCGATAAAAACGGACTTAAATCGATCAAGTTGCCGGAACAAGTGGATGTGAACGGTGTTTTTGCCCCCCAGGTCGGGCAGCGTTTCAAATTGACGGTGCTTTTTCAGCTGAACAAGCCGTCCGTCGATAGCGGCGTGGCGGCTAAAACGCCGTCAGCGCGAACCGCGGCGGCTAAGACTTCAAGCGGAACAGTAAAGGCTGCCGGCGAAAAACAAAAGCCAAAATTTCCGTTTAGAAAAGGCCGCAAAACGGCATCAACAAGCAACGCAGAGACAGGTATTTCCCCCTCAGACAACGTTAGAAAAACATCCAAACCTTTGTTTAAGGTTTGCCTTCTTGTCGCGCTTTGTGGCGGTGTAGGCCTTTGTACTATTACCACGATTTTCCGGAGCCTGATAGCGCTGCATAAGAAAAGTGTTGACGATAGAATGGCTGTCATTCGGGAGAAGCAAAGGGAAATTCTTGATCAAATCTGGGCCAAAGATTTTGATGGTGCCGCAAAAACATTGGCTGATGTAAGACAGGAACATAAACGTTTCGCGCTTCCTACTCAAGCTCCGCGTCCAGATATTATCGTTACATCAGATCCTTCTAAGCCTATTGATCTGCCTCATTTTGATGAATTGGAACGCTTATTAATCTTGATTCGAGATTTCGAAAGGTTAGCTCAGGACAAAACCCCCACCTCCGCTAGGCAAGTCGGGGGGTTTGCAAACAAGATAAATCAACTTAAAATCGGGTTCAGTTTCATAGATGAAACTGGAGAGGAACAAAAAATTTATTGCTTCAGCGAAAACGATGCGTTGCTTATTTACTTCTACGCCGTAAGGGGCGTTCTGTTCCAATTCAAATATGACAAATGGGTGCCCAGGGAAAAAAATGATAGACAAAGATTTTGGTTGCGCTACCAGATTCATGAAAAAGAAATAGGGAAAGACTTTATTACTCCTGTGGTGATACCGGATAAAATGAAAAAGGATTTTTCGGAAACTTTGACTGATTTTCTGGAAAGATCAAGGCTGTTGATTGGGGACGATCCTGAAACGAAAAAAAAACTGGATATGATTGCCGAAAAACTTGCGAGTCATTCTTCATATCTAAAGCCCTCAGACTCCCAATTGCACGATTTAAGAACAGAGCTGAACAAGGAAGAATCTGATAGATTGTTCGAGTTATGGTTAGCGGTACTAGCTCATCAGATTCGTGATTACGACAGACCTGTCAATGAACTTGTTCGCGGACGTGAAATTGTGGAGAAGTATTTATACGGGATGCCACGAGATAACCAAGCGAACGGGCACCCTAAGGCTTTTATGACAATAGTTAAAGAGACTTTGCAGCAAATCTTGGAAGAAAAAAAATCTCGAGGTGAAATTATTCGTATCGAACAACCGCTATTTTTGCCTGCTCCAGGAGGTGGGTTAGCTTTTTATTTACAAAAACGGAAAGGGAATGAGCCGTGGTGTCCGACTATTGGCAACCAATCTATCCTTGATGAATTTCGCGTCAGACGGATATGTTGCCCCATGGGTGAATATGAATACCGAATTGTTTTTACCGCTCTGGAATCGGCTTCTTCCGGAAAAAGTTTGGGTATCGCATCAGGCACTTTGCCGCCGACACCTGACAACATTTATGAGCAGGTCATTCTCGCGTATCAAAGGGAGCTCGAGCTTTCAGCGTCAGATCCCAAAGTTCCAAATAATCTGAGAATTCTCAAGCGCATTCTTGCTGAAATTTCGAGTCGCCGCAGGAAGAACGAGCCGATTCAGCTCAACAACTTGGAATTTGACACAAAGGAGGGAAAGCTGACTGTTTTCGTCCAGCGCGAGAATCCAGCGACCCGGGAATTTCAGCCGCCAATTCCCGCTGATAAAAACGGACTTAAATCGATCAAGTTGCCGGAACAAGTGGATGTGAACGGTGCTTTTGCCCCCCAGGTCGGGCAGCGTTTCAAATTGACGGTGCTTTTTCAGCTGAACAAGCCGTCGGAACGAAACGCTGTAGCCAAAACTGCCAGCGCCACGACTGCGGCGGCTGTTACCGGAAAGCCGAAATCACCATCACCAGCTCAGAAAGTCAGAAAAACAGCGTCATCAGAAAAAGCGCAGGCCGTTGTTGCGCTCCTTGACACCGACAAAAAGCCCTCCAGACGTTTTTCAAAAGGCTGTCTTCTTTTTGCGCTGATTAGCGCTGGTTGTCTTGTTACTGGAGCTATCAGCAACATCCCTACATATCTTTCAAAGAAAAGGGTTGAAGATCGAATGAGTTTCATTCGACAAACACAAAGAGAAATTCTTGATCAAATTTGGGCCAGAGATTTTGACGGAGCCCGTAAATCGTTGCAGTACGTGGAGGATCACCCTCAATATTATTCTCTTCCAGCTCCACCGATGCCACCAAAACCATTTGATCCATCTAACCCCAATCCCAGCATCTCGCCTCATTTTGACACCTATAGGCGGCTTATCGTACTTATTCATGGGGGAGGGTTCGCCAATTTTAAGCCGGAATTTATTATGTTTACGGATGAGACCGGAGCTATGCAAACCCTAACTTGTTACACATCCAATGATTCTCTGCTTATCCAGTTTCTCAAGATACAAGCAGAATTGTTTCACCTCAGACATGGAAAATTTCATGACACGCCGCAAGAATATGTTGAAAGGCAGAAAGTTTGGCTCAAGGATGCCAGTAAAATTATGCTCGGTATCGTTTCTGACGCAAAAATACCCGATAAAATGAGAAATGATTTTTCGAAAGCGGTTACTGAATTTCTGGAAAGGGCAAGCCGGATTTCTGATCTGGATTCCGGGACAGCAAAGAATGTGGATTTTATTGCCAAAAAGCTCCCCGGTCACGCGTACTATCAAAAACCTTCCGATAATGAGTTGCGGGTTTTACAAACAGAGATGAATGCTGTCCCATTACAATTGGAGCGAGCAGTGATCGAGAAGCAAGAATTAGTCAAAAAACAACAATCAACTGAATTATACGATCTTTGGCCAAAGTTGGCAAAACATCAGACTGGCAGAATGCTTGTGGGAGAAGAAAAAGAATTTAAGGGAAGATTAATGGCTGAATTTCTCCAGGATTATGAGATTTTAAAAACACGTTTGTCCGAAATTTACAAAAGCGTGCCTGATTTTTCTACGCCCGCCGACACCTCTCATGCCTTTTTCATACGTATCCTTTGGGCGTTGGAGACTGCGTTAGAAGCAAAAAGTAAAAATCATGACATTATCACAATAGAACAACCGTTGGTGTTATCAGATCGAGGCGGCGGATTGGCATTCTATTTACAGAAGCGGGAAGATAGTGGAGCTTGGGAACCGCCAATTGACTCCGACAAAATTTTAGGCGAATTGCGTTACACGAAGGATTATTATAAAAATCCATATGGCGTATATGAATACCGCATTGTCTTTACCGCCCCCGAACCGGCATCTTCCGGAAAAAGTCTTGGGGAGAACAGGCGAAACCTTGGACCTTCAGTGATTCAATCGCCTCGTTTTACGCCGCTTGTTATGAAATTCGATGCAGATGTTTTGGAGCAACTGTTGGATAAGCAACGGGATTTTCGCAGTGATTACCGGACACAGGGTGTGATTTTTCTTGTCCCAGACGAGGAAATAGCTAGAAAAGTGGAGGATGAATTCGGCTCACTTTTGAAAGACAGGCACGTGTATCTTGTCAAGTGGGGTAATTTAGAAAGGACAACCCGGCTCGATCTAAAAGCTCTTCTTTCACGAATTCAAACGAGAATCGTTGATGCAATGTTTCCCGATGGAAATGTGACAGAATTACGACCGGACCAGGTTGTTTTCCTCAATCATCAATTTAATGAAAGCTGGCCGGAGAGCGCTTTCCGTGTTGTCCATCAAAAAAATGGGCTGAAGAAAGAAGCTTATCGGTCGGCTCTTTTGAGAACTGTTTTCGATGCCTTTGGTAACAAGAGCGACTGGAATTATCTTTTCCGCCACATGGATATAAACAGCTCTACCTACGAACTTTTGCCTTCCATTCTTGAGGAACAAATTCGTCTCTGGCAGAAAACCCGGATTCTTGAAACCGCTGCTTAGTAATTCAAGCTTGTTAAAAGTATTTAATGAAAAATAAACGATTTTTCTGAGAATTTTCAACTATTTTCGACTAATCGCTTGACATCGATTTTGTGAGCAGGTAAGGTTTGCACCAACATGTTGATTCTTCCTTTGAAATTGTATTCCTGGGAATTTCAAGTGGAAAAACACGGATAAACAGAAAACTGAAGATGGATCTTAGTCACCCAAAGGATTGGGGCATTCGGGGAGCAATGAATTGTTCTCAAGCAAAAAAAAATTTGATCGAACCTCAAAGTCCACCTACCCAGGAGGTGAGAGACGAGGAACGAAAAAGTTTAAAAAAGATTTATTCCGCGCAGTCGCCGCGTTCACGCTAATCTCATTTCTTGCCCAGCAATGTGCATTTGCGCAAGCCACCCCAGTGGCTCAGCAGACACAAACGCCAAGTCAGCCAGTCGTCCAAGCTAATTCCAGTCAGCCTCAAACTCAAAATACTTCGGTTTATCAAAATACTTTAACGCAAAACGCCAGTCAGTCGAGCACCACGTCTTTTATGACGCAGAGCTCAACCCTTCAGCCCGTTACCGCGAATACGGCGACACAGGCTCAGCCAGTCAGCTCCAGCTGGAATCTCACTCAAAATGATTTAACCGGATTGCCAGCAGGGGCCAGTATTAAAAGTTTGCACTCATCAATGGTCAGTAATTCCAGAGAAGGTGTTGAAGTCGATTATGACCTGAGAAATCCCGGCACCGCGCCGGGCGTTATTTTCAGTTACGATAAAGAATCGACGTCGCTCGTGGAGTCGGCGGATTTTTCCAAATTGAATCATCTCCGGTTCGCGATTGACAGTAACTCGGAAAAAATTCTTTTTGAGATGGAAGACGCGTTTGGCAACAAAGTAAGTTTGGACCTGCTACAGACCAATTCATACGGCTCAGAGCGGATTTATGATATTGATCTGACGAATCTTTCGGGTTATCTCGATCTGGATCAAATTCGGCAGATAAAACTGACGGCGCTTCAGAATCAGAATAATTTTTACAATTTTTACAACTACTACAATCCCTACAACGGCTACGGCCAGCAGCAGGGATATTTGTTTGTGCGTACCCAGCCGCCGGCAAACGCCTATAACGGTTATTATCCCTACTCACCGCGCCACGGCGGATATGCCTATTGGGGTTATCCGTATAACTATTATTCCGGATATTGGAATTCATGGGGGTATGGGTATTATCAAAATTATTACGGCAATTATTATTATCAGAATTATTTTCAAAATCAGTACATGAGAAGTTATGAGCCGAATGTGATTCAGGGCCAGAACGGTTTCGGCTTGTCGGGCCTCATGCCGCTTACCACGAATGGCCAGCCCGCGTGGGTGACGACAAATTACGGGTCATACGTAAATTCCACACAAACGCCGGATTACACGCAATTTCAGTTGTCATCATCGTCGCAAAATTATTGGGGATGGAACAATTATTGGTGGGGAGGCTGGAATAACTATTACTATTATTATCAGCCGAATCCGCTTGCGGCAAGAATTGAAAACTCTAACTATCAAAACTTTGATTTTTCGAAGAATTCACGGATGGGGCTTGCGCTAAAAGGTAATGTCACAGAAGCGTCACTGGTGATCACCGACTGGTACGGCCAGCGCAAATCGGTCACGCTTCAGGGGATCACGCAGAATGAGGAGAAATTCTTCATGCTGGATTTGGCGGATTACACGTGGTCGCTGGATATTAAGAACATCCGCTTTTTCGAGATCGATGTGAGGAATAACTCGCCGTGGTGGTATTCGACGAACACGAATCTGGACGTGAAGTTCGGACTTGTGGAGCAAGACACAACCGCACCGGTGGTGACGCGCTTGTCGAAGGGCCTTGTGAATCAGTCGAATTATGAACTTGTTCTGGATATTGACGGTGAGGCGTACACAGAGCAGATTCAGTTGAAAGAAGGCGCGAACCCGATTCTTCGATCATTCGCCGACCGGTGGGGGAATATTTCGGTGTTTCAGGATGTGGTGTATTGGGATAGCGCACCGCTGATCCTGGTGACTTCAAGCGCATTGACGAGCAAGCCTGAATATATGCTGACCTACACTGTCGATGGCGTAGCGAAAACGCAAACAACGACACTCGTGGAAGGACTGAACACGCTCACCATCACCGAACAAGACGCTGCGGGTAACGTGACGAACCAGAATTTCAATGTGACGCTGGACTCGATTGGCCCGGTTGTCGCAGCGACTTCAGTCGCGTTAACCAATAAATCTGATTACACACTGACGTACACCGTTGATGGTGCACAGAAAACGCGTCCCGTTACACTCGTTGAAGGATTGAACACATTGCAGATTACCGAACAGGATTTGGCGGGTAATCAAACGAATTTAAATTTTGATGTAACACTTGATTCAATTGCTCCGGTAGTTGCTGCGACTTCAGTCGCTTTGACAAATAAACTCGATTACACATTGACTTACACTGTGGACGGCGTTCAAAAAACAAAAGCAGTGACGCTAGTCGAAGGACTGAACGCGCTTCAGATCGCCGAACAAGACTTAGCTGGAAACCAAACGAAACTCAGTTTTGATGTGACGCTGGATACGATTGCCCCGGTTGTCGCCGTGACTTCGGCCGTACTCACGAACAAACCCGACTACACACTTTCCTACACCGTGGATGGTGTACAGAAGTCACAGCCCATAACATTGGTCGAAGGACTGAACACGCTTCAGATTACCGAACAGGACTTGGCGGGTAATCAAACGAATTTAAGTTTCGATGTAACACTTGATTCAATTGCTCCCGCTGTCTCGGTTACCTCTGCGGGTCTTGTGAACAAACCTGATTACACACTGATTTATACCGTGGATGGTATTCAAAAGACGAAACCCGTGACATTGACTGAAGGACTGAACACACTTCAGATTGCCGAACAAGACTTAGCTGGAAACCAAACGAAACTCAGTTTTGATGTGACGCTGGATACGATTGCCCCGGTTGTCGCCGTGACTTCGGCCGTACTCACGAACAAACCCGACTACACACTTTTCTACACGGTGGATGGTGTACAGAAAACGCAAACAGCGACACTTACCGAAGGAGGGAATACGCTTCAGATTACCGAGTCGGATCCGGCTGGTAATCAAACCAATCTGAATTTTGATGTGACGCTGGACTCGGTTGCGCCAGTTGTTGCGGTCACTTCCACGAATCTTGTGAATAAACCCGATTACACACTTGCCTACACGGTGGATGGTGTACAGAAGTCACAGCCCATGACATTGGTCGAAGGACTGAACACGCTTCAGATTACCGAACAGGACTTGGCGGGTAATCAAACGAATTTAAATTTTGATGTAACACTTGATTCAATTGCTCCGGTTGTCGCAGCGACTTCAGTCGCGTTGACAAATAAACTCGATTACACACTGACTTACACTGTGGACGGAGTTCGGAAAACAAAACCCGTGACGCTGATCGAAGGTGTAAATACCCTCCAAATTACGGAACAGGATGCAGCGGCTAATCAAACCAATCTGAATTTTGACGTGACGCTGGACTCGATTGGCCCGGTAGTTGCTGCGACTTCAGTCGCGTTAACCAATAAATCTGATTACACGCTTTCGTACACCGTCGATGGAGTGCAAAAAACAAAACCTGTGACATTGACTGAAGGGCTCAACACACTTCAGATCGCCGAACAAGATTTAGCTGGAAACGAAACGAAACTCAGTTTTGATGTGACGCTGGATACGATTGCCCCGGTTGTCGCCGTGATTTCGGCCGTACTCACTAACAAACCCGACTACACACTTTCCTACACCGTGGATGGTGTACAGAAAACGCAAACAGCGACACTTACCGAAGGAGGGAATACGCTTCAGATTTCGGAGCAGGATGCTGCCGGTAATCAAACGAAACTTAATTTTAATGTAACACTGGATTCTGTTGCTCCGGCTATCACTGTCACTTCCACGAATCTTGTGAATAAACCCGATTACACGCTTTCGTACACCGTCGATGGCGTTCAAAAAACAAAACCCGTGACATTGGTTGAGGGATTAAACACGCTCCAGATCGCCGAACAAGATTTGGTTGGAAACCAAACGAATCTTAATTTTGACGTGACGCTGGATACGGTTGGTCCGGTTGTCGCCGCGACTTCGGCTTCGCTGACCAACAAACCCGACTACACTGTGACTTATACCGTTGATGGTGTTCAAAAAACAAAACCTGTGACATTAGTCGAAGGACTGAACACCCTCCAGATTACAGAACAAGATCCGGCAGGAAACGAAACGAAATTAAATTTCGATGTGACACTCGATACGATTGCCCCACAGGTGGTGGTGACATCGGCTGTCTCAGTGAATCAGCCGGATTACTCGCTTGTCTACACAGTCGATGGAGTGCAAAAGACAAAAAGTGTGACACTGACGGAAGGTGTGAACACACTTTCGATTGCAGAACAAGATCCCGCAGGAAATGAAACAAAACTCGATTTCAACGTGATGCTCGAAACGAAATTGCCGGAAGTGGTTTTCAACTCCCCAACACTGACGAATAATCCGAGTTATACGCTCGCCTATACCAGTGACGGGACACCCATGACAAAATCCGTCACGCTGACTTCCGGCGGCAATCTGCTTCAGGTCGATGTGCCGACCAGCGGGGGTGGTCATGTGGCGGCCTATTATCTCGTGATCTTGAATGCCCTTGCTCAGCCGGCGCTGCCGGAGCGCAAGACCAATATCACGTTTAATCTGAATGGGACTGAGGCCGGTTTGATTGATCCCAGCCTGGATGCAAGCGGTGTGCTTCAAGGCGGATGGATTGAAACGGCAAGTAAAGTTTTGTACCGGCTTGAGGCAGGAAAAATTGTCGAAGAACTTCGTCCTGAAGGAACTCGTATTTTCTATAACAGTGATGGACGAGCCCAGGCCGAAGTGCTCGCGAATGGAAGCGTGGTTTATTACACCTATGCGTTTGGTGTCTCCGGCAATTTATTGAGAACGCATATTTTTGAGGGAGACAACCGGGTCACCTTAAATGCACAAGGAGAAATTGAAGATTTTAGGAAATCAGACGGCACAGAATTT
The DNA here is from genome assembly GCA_016214265.1 of Candidatus Omnitrophota bacterium. Taxonomy (GTDB): domain Bacteria; phylum Omnitrophota; class Omnitrophia; order Omnitrophales; family JACROU01; genus JACROU01. The sequence continues at coordinate 6,296 of JACROU010000024.1, read as the reverse complement.
TTCTTCACGCAAAGCAAGCTTTCAAAAATCGCGTATCAGGGAACGGACTTCCTTTATCAAATCACGCAAACCCCGGATGGATACGAAGCCCGAATCAGCGGAGGCGTGACGCTGGATCCCGCAAGCCCGCTTCCTCAAATAGTTCAGTACACAACTTCCAACACAATCAAAAAGTGGACTCGGGGCGACGGCACCCAATTTTTCTTTGATGAGTCTGGACTGATCAATCGTGTGCTGGATGCAAGCGGAAACGAAACTCAATATGCACTCGCCAACGACCCTCTCGGATTCCTCCAAGGGCTCATCGTGTCCCGTGACGGCCTCAAGCGGACTTATGGTTCTGACGGGAAGTTAAAAGAACTTGTGGATCATGACGGAACCGTATTCGGCATTTCAAATGATCAAGTCATCCAAATCACAAAGCCGGATGGAACCGTCATCAAGAATTTCACACATGATGCCAACGGCAATCTCAAAGATGCTCTGATTATCACGCCGGATGTAAAAGAGCTTACTTTCGTGAATCAGGCTCTCACGCAGGTGAAGTATGCCGATGGAACTCTTCTCAAAGTCAGTCAGGATAAACCGTTTTGGCTCACGATGACCGATGGCCGCCAATATAGAATCGCCGAAGAGCTGGATGCCAACAACAATCCTGTGTCCGTGGCGCATCTTGCTGAATTTACGAGTGCAAGCGGGAGCCGCTCGATTGTTCAAAATGACAAGGTGGTTCAGATTGAATCCACAGAAAATGGTGTGCTCACGCAAATGGATATGAGTTATGACGCACTTGGCCGTCTTATCCAGACGAGCGTGACGCGCGCCGGAAATCTTCTGGGCACATTCAAATACGCCTATTCGGGAAATGAAACTCAAATCACAAATGATTTAAACGTAGTCCGATTTTATGACGCCTCGGGAAAACTCACCCAACTGACCACTCTTGCCGGCGCAGAATATGGATATAGCACCGTCACGGATTCGAGCGGAAAAACGAATATCGTTCAGTCGCTTCTCAGAGTCATTGATCAAGTCAATGGCACGATCGACTATGTGGATGGACATCCGGTTCAAATTACGCGGCTAGACAATATTGAAGTTAAAAACATCACGCTGGACACGAACGGAAATGTACTCACGGCAGACGTGCTTTATCCGACAGGTGCGTCCGGCCAAATTGAAAACGGCAAGTTAATCCGCATCACCGAGGCCGATGGCACCGTCAAAACCTATTCAGGTGGATTGCTTCAGAAGATTACAAGTCCGGCTCTCGTTCAAACCAATTTCAGTTACGAATATGACGCGTCAAAGAATCTCACGCTGATTGATGTCTCCGATAGTCAGGGCATTCGAAAATACTCATCGCTTGGCGTTCTGCGATTTGCTTCCATGCCAAACGGCTCCCAATTCGAATACGATGTTCAAGGAAATTTAACCCGAATCGTAACGGCGACCAGTCAAGAGTTGACCTATTCGGCGGGAACTCTGACGCAAGTTAAAAATCTGATGACCGGAGAATTACTGACGAATATTGTTTTAGATGGAAGCGGGGGAATCTCCGCCGGAATTTTTCATGATCGAAACGGCCAGACATTCACTATTTCAGGCGGAAAAGTCACGAAGCTGGTGCAAGCGAGTGGCACAAATCTTAATTACAACAGCTCCGGAGCGTTAACGCAGGTTAATACCACGGCCGGGGATCAGCTTTCCTATTATTACGGAAGTCTCTCGACCGTGACGCGTTCTGGCGGAAGAAGACTCGAAAACATCACCCAGAACACGAGTGACGTAATTACAGATGGCCTTCTCAGTTTGAACGATGGCTTCAGGGGTTGGATTTATAGCGACAGGTTTCAATCGCCGCCGACAGGATTCAGGCCTGTGATTAGCGGCAGTCTGAAAAATCCCGGCACGGCGTTAAGCACTGCTGTTAATCCGGGTCCAACAAGTTTTGGAACTATGACCCAAACCGATATTGACAAAGGGTATTACCACTATCCCGCTGGGAGCACGTTTGAAGGGATGATTGGATATACTGCGATTCCTTCGAATGCGGGTTATGTGAAAGCAACGATTAAACAGGATTATAACTCCTACTCGCCCCAAAAAATCCGGTTCGAGGTCATAAACGGGGGATTTCTGCAAACGGTGACCTATTCCAAGCAATACACCCTTTACGTACCCTCCTATGATCAGGATGTTTATTTTGAAATTCCATCTGGGATTGCCGCCAATTCCCAGTTCCGGATTACATTTGAACGGCAGCCTTATTCGGCCAGCGGTATGTACATTCAAAATCCTCAATTTGTGACGCGCGCGGATTATGCGCCCACGGATTGGACACAAATTGGCGTGCCTTACGCTGCTCAGAAAATCGCTCCGGTGATTCCGGTTGAAGCGAAAAATCTTGTTTCCGGGAAATCAACGCTTGAGGCAAATTCCAGTCAATTTGTGCAAGCTAAAACATTTTCACTGAATCAAGTGAATGGTTCTGAATTTCAACTCTCGAGCATTCAAGATTCGGTAACGAGTGCCCGGCTTTCAGACAAAACGGTGATTCAGGCAACGTTCGACTCCTCGATGAATTTACTTTCAACGGTTCACGCCAATCCCAGTTTTGACCCGGCTTCGGATCCGGCAGGGACGTGGAGAATGCCCGTTTCCGGATGGGAAGAAAACGGATTTGTGTACGACTTATCTATCACCCAGCCTCCGCAAGGGACACCGCTTGAAATTCGTTATGCTCAGGACGGCAACATCCAGCAAACTCATCAGCAGGCAGGCGCCACAACGCAGTACGCGGATGGAAAAATTCAGAATGTCATTACCGAAGATGGAAAAACGCTTACTTATCAATACGCGTCTGATCCCAATCACTCCGGGGTTCAGAATATTATTATTAATCCCACCGCCAATGATCCGGCGAAAACAGAAATCCATTATCAATACGACCGGATACGGGAAATGCTTCGGGATGGCGTGGTGGTGTACCGGTATAGCTACGAGTACTTGCCCGCCAACGCTTCAGTGGCGGGTGACGCAAGCGGTAACGAAATCGTGGTGATCGAGGACGTGAATGCCAAAGAAGAAAGACGATTCTCGGGCGACCGGCTTCTTTCTGTGAAAGGTCTCTCAACAGGATTTATCACGTCCTACACCTACGATGCTTCCGGGAAAATCAGTGAAGCGGTCACGAGCCGGGCCGGCCGGGATTTTGGCCGTTACGCGTACAGCTATCAGGGCACGGATACGACAATTACCGAGGAATCAGGGACTCGCCGCCGCTACAATCAGGCTGGTGAACTCCAGGAACTCGTGACCAACACAGGACAGGTGTATCGCTACACGAAATTCTCTGACGGACTCGGTGAAGATTTAATGTTGCAGGAACTCGCGCAAGTAGTGAGCTCCCTTCAAGGCACCGCCGATTACACGAATGGCAAAGTTACGAAAATCGTGACACCCAGCGGCATTGAAGTGACTGGCATTGTGCTCACCGAAACCGGCGAAATTAAATCCGCCAATATCCATTATCCCCAGCCGGATAACCGAATCGCCATTATCAGTAATGGAGCCGTGGTGCATATCTCTGCTGCGAACGGAACGATTCAGGATTTTGCCGGAGGATTTCTGGAACGCGTCGTGGATCAGACCGGCAATTTGACCACGATTACTTATACGAAAGATGTGGATGGAAATATCGCCTCCATTCAGGTTGAGGATACCTCGAGTGTTCGCACGTACACGAAAGATGGGAAACTTACTCAATCCGTACTTCCCGACACGACGCGCATTCAGTATGACATCAACGGAAACATTCTTTCGATTGATACGCCTCAAAGTGACCGGTTGGAGTATCAGGGCGGAGCGCTCCGAACCATTATTCTTGCCCAAAACGAGGGAAGAATTGATTCCGCCGTGGTCGGTGCTAATGGCAGTTTAATTTCAGGAGTTCACACGAAAGTGGGAGTCGTTACCACGATTCAAAACGGCGTTGTCACGGGTGTTCAGGATGCTGCGGGAAATAAATTTACTTATCTTCCATCCGGAAAGATTCAGAAGATTGAAGAAAAAGTGGGCACAAACGCGTTTAATATTTATGAGTACGATACTGCCGGAAAATTGACCGCTATTACCCGGTCCAACGGGGAAAGGCTCACGAACATTACCTCTGACACCTCGGATAAAGTGGAAAATGGCGCCTTTATTTCGAATGTTGGATTTACGGGTGTGATTCCCAATGATATATTTTCTGTTCCGCAAGGGATGAAGCCTTTAGTTAACGGAGTCATCAAAAATCCAGGATCCGTTCTTGCCGCCAATATTTTCCCGGGGATAACCAGCAATGGAACTTCTTTCACGGGCAATACGTCTCAAGAGCTTTACACATTTAATGGAGTTTCCGGTTATCAGGGAATAACGGGCCAGGCTTCATTCACACCCAATTTGCCGGATGCCGGATATTTGAAGCTGAATATCGAGAGCATTCAAACGGCCACGCCGCCCACTACATTGCGTCTTGAACTTCTGGATGCGAGCTATCAGGTGCGCTACACCAAAGATTTTCCCATTACGGCGGGATTGTTTAGCCCTAAAGATATTTATCTGGAATTTCCCTCAACCGGCGGCCCGTTTCAATCGTATCGAGTGACTTTCCCGGTTGCGGCTAATCAAAACACGGGACTTTACCTGAGAACCCCGACATTTTTTGCCAGAGCCGATTATGCTCCGGATTGGCTTGCTTCGGCGAGTGCATTTCTGAATCAGAAGCAAGCGCCCTCCGTCCCGAATATTCTCACCGTTTCTGCGAGCCGTGTTCCGGCGAACGAAGCAAAAGCGCGAGGAGAGCTCACGCTTCCGGGTCCGCTTCAGGTGAATAGCGGAGATGCGGCGAGAATTTATGGGGAAGTGAAAACATTGGTGAGTGAGCGCGTGCTGACAGGAGATGTGGTGATTGCCTCGGCGTACCGGGAGTCGGATGGCGAGCTTACGATGACGGCTCGTGCGGACAACACGGTGGCGCAATACGTGAACGGCGAAATCGACAAAGTATCCGATTTGGATGGAAATCTCCTGATCGATTACGAATACGACGCGAATGGAGATTTGGTGAAAGTAAATCTTCAGGATGCGAAGCAAAAGCTGATTGATAAAAATCTGGAAGCGCAGAATGAAATCGCGCGGCAGAAGGAAGCAACATTGCTTCAGCTCGCACAAACTCAGGGCCAGGCGACGGCACAAATCGAGTCTCAGCTTCAATCGGCGATAAATTCTATCAATCAGCAAAGACAGTATTTGTATGATCATCAAAGACAAATCACATTCCGGAAGATTCTTTTCTTCAAAATCCCTGTTTACGGAAAAATTGATATTTCCCCGCAGCTCAGGCAATTGGATGAGATGGAGCGGCAGGCCAGAGACGCGGCGTCGGAACAATTGGCCCTGTTGGATGCCGAGGTGGCTCTCCAAAAGCAGAAGATTGAAGACGATGCGGTGACGGCTCTCGGTGAATTGGAGAAGCAGCGCCAGACGACGTATGCGGAGATTATCAAACAAGAGCTTCGGCCGGTGGTGCTTCATTATTATCGGAAGGTGCTGGGGCGGGATCCGGATCAGGCGGAAATCAGCTCTCAGCTGTCAGCTGTCAGCATTCAGCTTGAAAGGATTGATGTTCAAGCGCTTCAAAATTCTCTGTCGGCGAGCCAGGAGTTTCAGACACGTTCGGCGTCTGTCGCCAGTATCAAACAGGCAGTGCGGGATTTTCTGAATCAGCTCTCAGCTGTCAGCTCTCAGCCGTTAGCGAGGGATCAATTGCTGGCTTCTTTGGGTCTTACTTCCGCAGATGTGATTACTCAATCGCCAGCAGAAATTGATACGATTCTGACGTGGCTCGATTCCCGCGATTTGCATTTCGGACACTCGGCGTTTTACGCGCTTCGTCAGTTGCTGGAAGAAGGCGGCAAACAAGTCGACTTCAATCAATTAGCGCGGGACTCGATCTTGATCGACATCCTGATCGGAGTAATTCATCCGCTGACGAAGGGCGATTTGGAAATATCGCTTTTCGCGCTGAAGAAAGTCGCGGCGAATTACGGGCTTACGCTCAATCCCGCGAAGATCACATTTGATGAGCTCAAGCGCGAGTTATCTCTCGGCACGAAAGGCATTCTCGTGCACGTGAACGGGAACCACTACGTCGTCGTGACGGGGATAACGGCCAGACAAAAATTGGATACCAACGGAAATCCAGTCGTGGACGCGAATGGAAATCCGGTGCTGGAAGAAGTGGTGGTGTA